>NZ_JAVRHI010000507.1:0-116615 GCF_034105845.1 Streptomyces sp. CRN 30
GGTCTCCTCCCTGCCGCCGCGGCCCCCGGCCGAGCAGGCCCGCCAGGCCATCGAGCGGATCAACGGCTCGGCGTAGGAGCCGGTGGACGAACCCCGGGCGGGCGGGCGGCGTACGGCGCGCGGTGCCCGGTCGTCACGCGCCCTCAGCCCGGCGCCCGGTCGTCACGCGCCCGCGCGCCGCACCGCGCCGACCGCCTTGCGCGCCGCCACCAGCACCGGGTCCCACACCGGGGAGAACGGTGGCGCGTACCCCAGGTCCAGGGTCGTCATCCGCTCCACCGTCATCCCCGCGGTCAGCGCCACCGCGGCGATGTCCACGCGCTTGCCCGCGCCCTCACGGCCGACGATCTGCACCCCGAGGAGGCGTCCCGTGCCGCGTTCGGCGAGCATCTTCACCGTCATGGGAGCCGCGTCCGGGTAGTAGCCGGCCCGGCTGGTGGCCTCGATCGTCACCGTCTCGAAACGCAGTCCCGCCCGTAGCGCGTCCTTCTCGCGCAGTCCGGTGCGGGCGATCTCCAGCGCGCAGACCTTGCTCACGGCCGTTCCCACGACGCCCGGGAACGTGGCGTACCCGCCGCCCACGTTCATGCCGATGATCTGCCCGTGCTTGTTGGCGTGCGTGCCCAGCGCGATGTGCCGCTCGCGGCCGGAGACCAGGTCGAGCACCTCCACGCAGTCGCCGCCGGCCCAGATGTCCTCGTGGCCGCGCACCCGCATCGCCAGGTCGGTCAGCAGCCCCCCGGCCCCGCCCAGCGGCAGCCCCGCCTCCTGGGCGAGCGTCGTCTCGGGGCGCACGCCGATGCCGAGGACCACCACGTCCGCCGGGTACTCGGCGTCCGCCGTGACGACCGCGCGGACCCTCCCCTCGTCGTCGGTGCGGATCTCCGTGACCTCGGCGTCGTTCACCATGCCGATGCCCATGCCCTCCATGGCCTCGCGCACCAGACGGCCCATGTCCGGGTCGAGCGTCGCCATGGGCTCCCGGCCCCGGTTGACGACGGTCACCTCGTACCCGCGCGAGATCAGCGCCTCGGCCATCTCCACGCCGATGTAGCCCGCCCCGACGACCACCGCACGGCGGCCCTCGGTGGCGGCGAGGGTGTCCAGCAGGGCCTGGCCGTCGTCCAGGGTCTGCACCCCGTGCACCCCGGCGGCGTCGGCCCCGGGCAGCGCCGGGCGGATGGGCCGGGCACCGGTGGCGATGACGAGCTTGTCGTACGACGTCCAGGACTCGTCCCCGGAACCGACGTCCCGCGCGCGGACGCGCCCCTTCTCGACGTCGATCTCCGTGACCTCGGTGCGCATCCGCAGATCGATGTCCCGGGCCCGGTGCTCCTCGGGCGTGCGGGCGATCAGGTGGTCCCGCTCGGTGACGTCGCCGCCCACCCAGTACGGGATCCCGCACGCCGAGTAGGAGGCGAAGCCGCTCCGCTCGAACGCCACGATCTCCAGCTCGTCGGGTCCTCTCAGCCGGCGCGCCTGCGACGCGGCGGACATGCCCGTCGCATCGCCGCCGACCACGACCAGTCGTTCTCTCCCACGGCTCTTGACCATGGGGCCACGCTACGGGGCCGGGGGTCCGGCGGGCCCCCGCGGGTCCCGCCGGCCGTCCGTCGCCGGCCGGTGCGGGAGCCGGGGCCGTACCAGCCGCAGCCACAGGAACAGCAGCAGCGCCAGGGACGCGGCGAAGGGCAGGACCGCGCCGAGCACGATCACGCACCAGCGGAGCACGGCGACGAAGGCGTCCCAGCCGCCCGTGAGCGCGTCCACGAGCCCCGGCTGCCCGTCCTCGCCGTCCCCGCCCTCCCGGTCCGCCGCCGCGTCGGACAGGTGCAGGGTGATGGTGGCGAGGCCGGTGCGGTCCTTCAGGGACGCCTGCCGGGCGAGCAGCGCCTCCAGATCGGCCTGACGGCTGCTCAGTTCGCCCTCCAGGGTGACGACGTCGGTGAGCCCGGTCGCCCGGTCCATCAGCTCGCGGATCCGGGCCACGCTCGCGCGCTGCGACGTGATGCGGCTCTCCACGTCGACGACCTGGTCGGTGACGTCCTGGGCCTTCGCCCCGCGCTCGACCAGCTCGCCGGTGCCCTCCAGGGAGGCGAGGACCTCCTGGTACGCGTCGGTGGGGACGCGCAGGACGACACGGGTGTGCCCAGAGCCCTCCGCGTCGCGGCCGGTGGTCTCCTCGCCGACGAACCCGCCCGCGTCCTCGGTGGCGGCGCGGGCCGCGGCCAGCGCCTCGGGAACGTCCTTGACCCGCACGGTGAGCGAGGCGGTGCGGATGACGGATTGCGCGGTCAGGCCGGGAGCCTCGGCGGCCTTGTCGCCGCTGCTCCCGTCGCTGCCGCTCTCGTCCCCGTTGTCCTCGTCTCCGGTGCTCTCGTCGGCACCGCTCCCGGCGCCGGCCTCCGCGGCCTCCGCGCCGGTCCCGGGCTCGGCCCGCTGGACGGCCGGGGCGTCGGCCGCCTCGGAGCCGCCCCCGCTGTCGGACGCGCCGCACCCGGTGAGGGCCAGCGCGGCGGCGAGGAGCCCGGCCGCCACGAGCCGGACCGCCGGCCCGGACCGTGGTGCGCGTGTCGTCCCGGTGGTGCCTGGAGCCATGTCGGTTCCCCCGTTGGTCGTTCGTGACGGACGTGACGGACGCTCCTACGACGCCGCAGGGGGCCGGGACGTTGGCGGGACCGGGTCCCGAAGAGGTCACGGTCGGGACGCGGACCGGACACCGTGACCGGCGTCGGTGACTGTCAGTGGTGTCTGAGAGGGTGGTTCCATGCGCGGATCTAGTGCGGTAAGTGCGGACACCAGGCAGGTCATCGTCATCGGGGGCGGCATCGCGGGGCTGGCCGCCGCGCACCGGCTGCTGGAGCGGGGCGCGCGGGTGACCGTGCTGGAGGCCTCGGCGCGGCTGGGCGGGAAGCTGCTGGCCGGGGAGATCGCGGGTGCCCGCGTGGACCTCGGCGCCGAGTCGCTGCTGGCGCGCCGCCCCGAGGCGGTCGGCCTCGCGCGCGAGGTGGGTCTCGGCGACCGCCTCGGGCCGCCCGCCACCGCCTCCGCCTCGATCTGGACCCGGGGTGCCCTGCGGCCCATGCCCAAGGGACACGTCATGGGCGTGCCCGGGACCGCCTCCGCCGTCGCCGGGGTGCTCTCCGAGGAGGGTCTCGCGCGCGTCGAGCGCGACACCGGCCTGGACCGCACGGAGATCGGCGACGACGTGGCGGTGGGGGAGTACGTGGCGGCGCGCGTCGGCCGCGAGGTCGTCGACCGCCTGGTGGAACCCCTCCTGGGCGGGGTGTACGCGGGCGACGCCTACCGCATCTCGATGCGCTCGGCGGTTCCCCAGCTCTTCGAGGCGGCCCGCACGCACACCTCGCTGACGGCGGCCGTCCGCGCGATCCAGGGCCGGACCGCCGCGGCACCGGCACCGGCCGGGCCGGTGTTCATGGGCGTCGAGGGCGGCGTCGGCACGCTGCCGCTCGCCGTCGCCGACTCCGTCCGCGCCCGCGGCGGCGAGATCCTGACCGGCACCCCGGTGACGGAGCTGCGCCGGACGGGGACGACGGACGCGGACGCGGGTGCCTGGCGCGTCGTCGCGGGCGGCCGCGTGCTGCACGCCGACGCGGTCGTCGTGGCCGTGCCCGCCCCGGCCGCCGCCGGGCTGCTGCGCGCCGAGGCCCCGGCCGCCGCGTCCGAGCTGGCCGCCGTCGAGTACGCCTCCATGGCCCTGGTCACCCTCGCCTACCGCCGTGCGGAGGCGGACCTGCCCGAGGGCAGTGGCTTCCTCGTGCCGCCGGTCGACGGGCGGACCATCAAGGCGTCGACGTTCGCGTCCCGCAAGTGGGGCTGGATCGCGGACGAGAACCCGGACCTGCTGGTCGTCCGCACCTCCGTCGGGCGGTACGGCGAGACGGAGATCCTCGGCCACGACGACGAGCACCTCGTGGACGTCTCCCGGCACGACCTGCGCGAGGCCACCGGCCTGGCCGCCGCCCCCGTCGCCACCCGCGTCACCCGCTGGACCGACGGTCTGCCCCAGTACCCGGTCGGCCACCACGCGCGCGTGGCCCGCGTCCGCGACCACGTGGCGAAGCTGCCGGGCCTCGCCGTGTGCGGCGCCGCGTACGACGGCGTGGGCGTCCCGGCGAGCATCGCGAGCGCGTACGCGGCGGTGGACGACGCCCTCGGCCATGACCCGCGCGGTGTGCGGCGGCTCACCGCCGACCCGGTGCGAGGGCCGCGGGACGGAGCGGGAGAATGAACCCATGAGTGACGACGCACCCATCACTGCCACCGACCCTGCCCGCATCCCGAACAAGGGCAAGCTGGCGAAGGACCTCAACGAGGTCATCCGGTACACCCTGTGGTCGGTCTTCAAGCTGAAGGACGTGCTGCCCGAGGACCGCGCCGGTTACGCCGACGAGGTCCAGGAGCTGTTCGACCAGCTCGCCGCCAAGGACGTCACCGTCCGCGGCACCTACGACGTGTCGGGCCTGCGCGCCGACGCCGACCTCATGATCTGGTGGCACGCCGAGACGAGCGACGAGCTGCAGGAGGCGTACAACCTCTTCCGCCGCACGAAGCTCGGCCGCGCGCTCACGCCGGTGTGGTCGAACATGGCGCTGCACCGCCCCGCCGAGTTCAACCGCTCGCACATCCCGGCGTTCCTCGCCGACGAGACGCCCCGCGACTACATCAGCGTCTACCCCTTCGTCCGCTCCTACGAGTGGTACCTGCTGCCCGACGACGAGCGCCGCAAGATGCTCGCCGACCACGGCAAGATGGCCCGCGGCTACCCGGACGTGCGCGCCAACACGGTCGCCTCGTTCTCCCTCGGCGACTACGAGTGGATGCTCGCCTTCGAGGCCGACGAGCTGTACCGCATCGTCGACCTCATGCGTCACCTGCGCGGCTCCGAGGCCCGGCGGCACGTCCGCGAGGAGGTGCCGTTCTACACCGGCCGCCGCAGGTCGGTGGCGGAGCTGGTGGAGGGCCTGGCCTGACACGGGCCCTGATCCGGCACAGGCCCCGGCCGGTCAGCGCAGCAGCCGGGCGGCCCGTTCCTCGGCGGAGCGGTCGCCCGACGCCGCCGGCCGCGGCTCCGGGCGCGGCGCGCACGCCGCGTGCCGCGCGGGCAGCCGCCCCTCCAGCAGGTAGGCCTCCAGGTACGCGTTGACGCACGCGTTCCGGCCGCCCGCCACACCGTGCGAGCCCGCGTTCCGCTCGGTGACCAGCACCGAGCCGGACAGCCGCCGTTGCAGTTCCCGCGCCCCCTCGTAGGGGGTCGCCGCGTCGCGCTCCGCCGCCATGATCAGCGTCGGGGCCAGGGCGCCCCGGTCCGTGCGCACGTCGAGCGGCCGCTGCCGGGGCACCTGCCAGTACGCGCACGGCAGGTTCATCCACACGTTGTCCCAGGTCTCGAACGGCGCCGTGCGGGCCAGCCGCGTGTTGTCGCGGTCCCAGGTGCGCCAGTCGGTGGGCCAGGGGGCGTCGTTGCACTCCACGGCCGTGTAGACGGCGTTGCCGTTCTCCGCCTCGGCGGCCCCCTCCGTGCTCGGCGCCGCCTGCCGCACGAGCGGCTCCGGGTCGCCCTTCAGGTACCGGGACAGGGCCAGCGCGCGCTGCGGCCAGTGGTCGTCGAAGTACGCGGCCTGCAGCAGCGCGGCCTGCAGCTGGCCCGGCCCGACCTTGCCGCCCGCGGGCTCGGCGGCGAGCCGCGCCCGCGCCCGCTCGTAACTGCGCAGCACCTCCCGCGCGGTCCGGCCCAGCCCGTACACCGCGTGGTGCCGGGCCGTCCACGCGCGGAAGTCCGCCCAGCGGCGCTCGAACGCGGCCGACTGGCGCAGGTTGTTGCCGTACCAGACCTCCTCCGGGTCCGGGTTCACCGCCGAGTCGAACACCATGCGGCGCACGTGCGAGGGGAAGAGCGTCGCGTACACCGCCCCGATGTACGTGCCGTACGAGGCACCCATGAACGTGAGCCGCTCCTCGCCGAGCGCGGCGCGCAGCACGTCCAGGTCGCGTGCGTTGTTGAGCGAGTGGTAGTGCCGCAGCCCGCTGCCGCCCCGCTCGGCGCAGCCGCGCGCGTACGCCTTGGCCCGTGCGACGCGCTCCCGCTTGTACGACTCCGAAGGGTGCGTCGGCTCCTGCGAGGGCCCCTTCAGCAGGTGCTGCGGGTCCCGGCAGGACAGCGGCGCCGAGCGGCCCACCCCGCGCGGGGCGTAGCCGACGAGGTCGTACGCGCCCGCGATGCGCCGCCATTCGGGGAGGTGGCCGATCAGCGGGAAGTGCATTCCGGAGGCGCCGGGTCCGCCGGGGTTGTAGACGAGGGCGCCCTGCCGCGCGACCTTCGCCCTGCCGTCGGCCTCGCCGCCGGTCTTCCCACCGGTCGCCCCACCGGCCTCCTCACCGCCCTCGCCGGTCGCCCCGATCCGGCTGACCGTCAGCTTGATCTTCTTCCCGTTCGGGCGGGCGTAGTCGAGCGGCACGGTGACGGTCCCGCACCGCAGGGCCGCCGGGAGGGCCTCGTCCTTCGGGCACGCGCCGAAGCGGATGCCCGCCGTCGCGGCGCGCCGGGCGGCGACGGCGGTGCCCTGCTCCTCGGCGACCGCCGTGCCGTGTGCCTCGGCGGCGTTGCGGGCGTCCGGCCACCGGCTGGTGTCGCCGCCCGCGGGGGCGGCGGTCAGCACGGTCAGCAGCAAGGACCCGACGGCCCCATGGACGGCGGCGGCTCTCATCGCGTATCCCTTCGTGGTGCACGGTGGTACAGAAGGGATGTTTCGAGCGGCGGTGGGGGAAGTAAAGCAACCGGGCCGCCGGGAGCGCCCGGTTGCCCCGGGCCGCCGTACGCTCAGCGGCCGAGCAGCACCCGGCGAGCCGTGCGCGCCAGGCGCACGCTCCTGCGCGCGGAGCGCGGCGCGGGCCCCGAGCGCTCCAGCCACCACGCACGCACCTGCCGGCGCGTCCCGGCGTCCTCGACCCGCCCGGCGCGCAGCAGGTACTCGGCGAAGTCCAGGGCGTCGTGGCGGTACCCGCCGGTCATCGGGTGCTCCCGCGCGTACCCGAGGAAGGCCGGGCGGTACGACCCGCCGAGGATCTCCGGCAGTTCCGGCGCGACCTTGGCCACGACGTCCGCCCGCTTGCCGGCGAGCGCCCGCGCCTGCACGTCCAGCCGCTCCGGGTCGAACCCCGCGGGCGCGGGCGCCCCGGCGACGAGCGCGGACAGCAGGGCGGCCTGCCCGAGCGCGAGACGCTGCCGGGCGGGTCCGGTGTCCGCGGAGTCGGTGACCGAGGGAGAGCCGGTGTCCGCACTGGAGCCGATGGCCGCACCGGTGCGTTCGGGGGCGCCCCGCCCGGGGGCGCCCCGTCCGGAGGTGCCCTTCGGCACCGCACCCCGGCCGGAGGCACCCCGTACCGTCTCCCGTATCGCCGTCACCTCCCGCTCCAGCTCGGCCGGTTCGTCGGGGAAGTTCTCGTCCCGCTCCAGGAGGACGCCCGGCGGGACCACCCGGGAGGCCAGGTCGGCCAGGACGTCGAGGACCTGCGGGGGCACGGGGCGGTCGTGGCTGTCGTGCCAGACGCCGTCCCGTTCGAAGCCGCCCGCCACATGGACGTACGCGATGGCCTCGACCGGGAGTTCGTCGAGCGCCCGGGCGGGGTCCTCGCCCTGGTTGACGTGGTTGGTGTGGAGGTTGGCCACGTCGATGAGCAGCCGGACCCCGGTACGGTCGGCCAGCTCGTACAGGAACTGACCCTCCGTCAGCTCCTCGCCCGGCCAGGACAGGAGCGCCGCGATGTTCTCCACGGCCAGCGGCACCGGCAGGGCGTCCTGGGCGATGCGCACGTTCTCGCACAGCACGTCCAGCGCGTCGCGCGTGCGCGGGACGGGCAGCAGGTGGCCCGCCTCCAGCGCCGGCGCCCCGGTCGGCGGGCCGCCCGCCCGGACGAACGCGATGTGCTCCGTCACGAGGGGGGACCCCAGTGCCCGCACCCGCTCGGCCAGCGCCCGCAGCCGCTCCGGATCGGGGCGGTCCGCGCCCCCGAGGCCGAGCGAGACGCCGTGCGGTACGACCGTGACGCCCCGCTCGCGCAGCCGGGTCAGCGACTCGGGGAGGTGCCCCGGGCACACGTTCTCCGCCACGACCTCGACCCAGTCGATGCCCGCCGTGCCCGCCATGCGCTCCACGGCGTCCGCTATCTCCGGCCGCCAGCCGATGCCCGTCCCCAGCCGTACGGACTGCTCCATCGTTCCCCCTCGTGCTCCCGCGCCCCCGCGTCACCGCGTGCCGGAGTGATGGCCCCGGGCGACGGCGCCGAACCGCGGGGGCCGGACCTTCAGAGGAACATTTGAGCTTCGGCTCAGCCGATCTGGCCCTCGGTCTGCTGCGGCAGGTCCGGCACCGTCGCCTCCGGCCGGTTCGTGTTGACCGTGCCGGGCTCGCCGGGTGAGGGCTGCGAGGTCACGCTGACGTCACCGGTCGCCTCGGCCGGCGGCGCGGCGGGCGCGGAGAAGCCGGGCCGGGGGGCCGGCGGGCCGGTCGGGCTGGCGGTCGAACCGGCGGCGGTGTCGTTGGCGATGGCGTCGAAGTCGACCCGGCCCGTCTGCTCCAGCACCGTGATGTGGTCGAGCACGGTCTGGTTGGCGTCCGAGGCCAGCTGGCGCACCAGCGTGTTGCGGGTGTTGTTCCGCACCGCGCCGATCGCCGGGAAGATCTTGCCGTGGGCCGCGCGCAGGATGTTGGCGAACTTGTACTCGTACTCGGCGCCCTGGGCCTGCGTCATCTCGTCCAGCCAGCCCTGCTGCTGCTCGGTCGGCACGTTGGGCAGTTCGACGCCGAGCTGCTCCGCCACGATCCGTACGCGGTTGTCGAGGTCGGTGTGGCCGACGACGAGGTGGTCGGCGGCCTCCTTGATCGCCTCGGTGGGCGCGCGCTCCAGGGCCTGCTGGCCCGCGGGCAGCTCCCACAGGCCGGCCAGCCGGACGCGCACGATCAGATCACGGTCCTGGGCCGTGAGCGGACCCCACCGGGTGTTCACCGTGCCGGCGGCGACGTTGGCCTGCTCGGTGCCCGACCGGTCGGCGTACGACCACACGGGGAACGCCAGCGCGCCGACGGTGCCGATGAGTGCCAGGCTGACGAGGACGGAGCCGTTGATGCGCCGCATGTGGAGCCTCCCGGGGAAACCAACTGGTCGTTGGGATCTGATACTTGGCCAGCACCGGGAGATACGTGTGAAGCGGCTGTGATGTTCAAGTGGATGCGTGGGGACGTCCGCGCGCCTCCTGCGCGCCCCTCGTTCCACTCCGGGGCGCGCCCCGGAGCCGGTTCAGCCCCGGCGCAGCGCCGGATGGTCCGCCACCACAGTGCAGGAGCCCGGAGCTATCTCCGTGAAGCCGGCGTCGCGGACCACGGGGAGCCCGGAGACGGTCAGCTCGCGCCAGCGCGCGGGGCCGGCGGTGCGCACGGCGAGCGGGAAACCCGCCCCGCGCCAGACGGCGCGCTCCTCGTCGGACAGCTCCCACCAGGCCAGCTGGGCGCCGTGCCCCGCCTGGGCCATCGCCTTGCCCGCCGACATCTCCACGTCCGGACTCAGCCACAGCACGGGCGCCGACGGGTCCGCCTGCCCCGGGGGCTCGGGGTCGTCGAGGTCCGTGCCGGAGACCTGGAGCTTCGCCAGGTCCTTGGGCCAGCCGTCCAGCGGCACCGGCGGGAACACCCGCACCTCCGCCGACCCGCCGGTCACCGTGATCCCGGGCAGCGCCTCCGCGCGCCGCCACTCCGCACCGCGCGCCCGGCGCACCACCTTGCGGATCCGGGCGTCCTGCCAGTCCCGCACCGCCCGCGCCCACTCGCCCTCGTCCACGGACCGCTCGTCGCTCAGCATGACCAGCACAGCCCGGGCCGCCGTCTCCAGCGCGTCGGTACGCGCCGGGGGAGCGGCCTTCTCGATCCGCACCACCAGGGGCAGCACGAACTGGGGCGCCTCGTCGCGGGAGACCTCCTCGTCGCGGGAGATCTCCTCATGGCGGAACGGGCTGGTCGCGGGGCTCGGACGAGCATCAACGGTCACATGTCCCAGTCTGCCAGGCAGAAGACCGGGACTCCTGCGCGTGCCCGTACATCCGTACGAGGATGGCGGGGATGGCGGGGATGACGGGGAAGCCGAGGATGACGAGGATGAGGCGCATGGGGAGCGGGGCGAGCAGCGGGTTACGGATCCGGCTGGACGGTCCTGGGAGCCGGTCACCAGCGCGTCGACCGCCGTCCGCACCGCGCCACGGTCACGTCGACCCCGCGCAGCACCCAGCGCCCGCGCGGCCCGTGGCGGCGGCCCAGGCCACTGTCCCTGTACCGGTTCTGCCGGTGCTGTCGGCCGCCCCGGTGACGACGGCCGCCACGGCCGCCGCCTGCGCGCTCACCACCCGCCGCTCACCCTGAACAGGCCGCCCGCTGCGCCTCCTGCCACTCACACCTGGGGCACAGCGTGACGCCCTTGTACGACTCCGGGTACTCCGTCGGCTCCCGGCACAGCACGCACTCGGCCCAGGGCGGGCCGTCGGCCGCGGCCGGCCGGCCCTTCTCGTCCCCGTCCTCCGGACCGGTGGCGCAGTAGTCACTCATGCGTCCAGCGTAGGTCTGTCGCCCACCTCTCCCGCCCGCCCCGCTCACCGCCGTGCGGCCGCCCCGATCAGCTCGGACACCTTCACGAACCGGTACCCGCGCTTCCGTAGCGTCGGCACGATCTTCCGTACGGCGCGTTCGGTCACCGGGGCGGCGCTGCGGGTGCAGTGCATGACGACCACGGAGCCCGGGCGCACCTCGTCCAGCACCTGCCGCGCCACCGCGTCCGCGTCCGTCGCGAACGCGTCGCCGCTCACGACGTCCCAGTGCACGACGGTGACTCCGGTCTGCGCGAGGGCCCGCAGGGTGCCGCGGTCGTGGCAGCCACCGGGGAAGCGGAAGTAGGGCACGACGTCCCGTACCCCTGCCTCGCGGAAGGCGGTGAACGCTCGTTCGACGTCCGTGCGCATCCGCTTCCGGGGGAGGCTCGGCAGCCCGTAGCAGTCGTCGGTGAAGGCGTGGTGGCTGTACGAGTGGTTCGCGACCTCGAAGAGCGGGTGGCCGCCGATGGATCTGGCCTGGGCCGGGTACTCTTCGGCCCAGCGTCCCGTCATGAAGACGGTGGCCGGGACGGCGAGGCGGCGCAGCGTCGCGATCAGCCGGGGGTTGTCGAACCGCTCGCCCGCGGCCGCGCGTGCCCCCTGGCCGGCGGTCATGTCGGCGTCGAAGGTGAGCGCCACGGTTCTGCCCCGCGTGCGGGAGCCGTGCTCGACGACCGGCGCGAGGGCCGGTGGCCGTGCGGGCGCCGCCAGGGTGGGGCGGCGTGTCGCCTGCGGCGCCGGGGGTGCCGGTGCGGTGCCGCAGGCGGTGAGGGCGGCGCAGAGGGCGCAGGCCGCGGTGAGGTGCCGGACGTGGAGGATCACCAAATGACGGTAACCGGATAAATGTGATTAACAGATTATTTCGGATGTCATGCCACCCCTATGGCTCAGCGTGTCGCGTGGACGGTGGAGGAGCGGTCCGGGCGGCGGTGACAGGAGCCAGGGCTCACACCTCCCGCTGCTCCAGGGGCTTGGTCGCCGGGCCCTGGATGACCTTCCCGTCCACGTCGAAACGGGAGCCGTGGCACGGGCAGTCCCACGACCGTTCGGCCGAGTTGAAGGCGACGATGCAGCCCAGGTGCGTGCAGCGGGCGGACACGGCGTGCAGCTGTCCGCTGTCGTCGCGGTGCACGGCGGTCTGCTTGCCGCCCGTGCGGACGACGCCCCCGCCGCCCGGGGGGATCTCGTCGGCGGAGGTGAGGGCGTGCAGCCGGTCGCCGACGAAGTGCTTGCCCACCTGGGCCTGGTGCTGGAGGAACGCGGGGGCCTCACGCACGACGGTGCGCAGGCGGCGCGGGTCGTACAGATCGGTCCACGCCGGGCGGCCGCCCGTCAGCAGGTCGGCCAGGAGGCGGCCCGCCATGATGCCGCCGCTCATGCCCCAGCCGCCGAAGCCGGTCACGACGTACGCGTGCTCGGCCTTGTGGTGGAGGGGGCCGACCAGCGGCACGGTGTCGGTGGGGCTGTTGTCCTGGGTGGCCCAGCGGTGGGTGAGGGGGACACCGGGGAAGCGCTCGGCGGCCCAGGCGGAGAGCCGCTCGAAGCGCTCGTCGGTGTCGGCGGTGCCGGGGGTGAAGCCCTCGCCGGTGATGATGAGCAGCCGCCGGCCGTCCGCCAGCGGCGCGGTGCGCACCGAGCGCTTGCCCTCGTCCGGGGTGATGTACATGCCGTCGGGGTCGCGGTCGGCGTCCATGGGACCGGCGACGACCAGCTCGCGGTGGCTGGAGAGCCGGGCGAAGGCCATGGACCGGTCGAAGATCGGGTAGTGCGTGGCCACGACGACGTCCCGGGCCGTCACGGTCGCCCCGCTCTCCGTGGTGACGCGGCAGGGCTCGCCCTCCCGCAGCCCGACGACCGGCGTGTGCTCGTACACCTGTCCGCCACGGGCGACGAAGTCGTCGACGAGGGCGAGGAGGTACTTGCGCGGGTGGAACTGCGCCTGCCCGGTGACCCTCACCGCCCCGGTGACCGGATACGGCAGCGGCGTCTCCGTCACGAACGCGGCGGGCAGCCCCGCCGCGCGCGCCGCCTCCGCCTCGGCCCGTACCGAGGACACCTGTTTGGCATCGTGCACATAGGTGTACGAGTCCCGGCGCTCCCAGTCGCAGGCGATGCCGAGCTCGTCGACGAGCTCGGCGGCCCGCTCCACGGCCGCGCTCTGCGACACGGCGTACAGGCGCGCGGCCTCCTCGTTCCGGGTCCGCCGCAGCTTGTCGTAGACCAGTGTGTGCAACACGCTCACCTTGGCGGTCGTGTGCCCGGTCACGCCACCGGCGACCGTCCCGGCCTCCAGCAGGGCCACGCTCCGCCCGAGCCGCGCGACCTCGTAGGCGGTGCTGATACCGGCGATGCCGGCCCCCACCACGACCACGTCGACGTCGAGGTCCCCGCCCAGGGGCGCGTACGCCTTGCCCGGTGCCGTCTCGATCCAGTACGAGCCCTGAGTGCTGTCCATGCGGCGCCGAGTACCCCCACCGGGGCAGCTCGATCAGGCCGAGTCCAGGCCGGTCGGTACAGGCGTGAGGGCGTCGTGTCCGGCTGCCGATGGCGCCTACGGCACCGGACAGGTCCCAACTCATCGGTCGGCCGAGTCGGCGTCGTGTGGTTCGTCCAGGGCGTCGGGTGCACGGGATGGAGGACATTTCGGCTGTCGGCGGGCTGGGTGGGCGGCCGCGCCGGGTGCAGGCTGGCAGGTGGGGGTGCGAACCATGGAGAACGTGGTGACGGTGCCGCTGCAAGGCGGCGGGGCCATGTCGTTCGAGGCGGCCGGGCCGGGGGCGGGTGGCCCGGTCAAGGCGGGAAGGGTCGGGGACGCGCTCCGGGAGCTGCCGCAGACCTTGCAGGAATGTCTGGAGCCGGTCAGCAGGATGGCGCGGGCGGTGCTGGACGCGGTGCGCGAGGCCGGCCCGGACGGGGTGGAGGCGGAGTTCGCGGTGACGCTGTCGGCGCAGGCCGGTGTCGTCATCGCCAAGGGCACGACGGAGGCACATCTGGTAATCCGCGTCCAGTGGCAGAACGGTGACTCCGCGCAGGACAGTGTTCCCGCGCAAGCAGGATCTGGGTGAAGGCGGTGCACCATGGCGACGGAAGGTGTCTCCCCCCGGCCGGGTGAGGGGGCCGGGGACACGGCCGCCCCTCCTGCGCACCCCGTCGGCGGCGGGCGCCGCTCCGCGCTGCCGGCCTCAGTCGTCCAGGTGCTCGCGCCCGGCGGCGCGGTGGCCGGCGGCGCGGTGGCCGGCACCGGTTTCCTGGTCGGGGAGGACACCGCGGTCACCTGTGCGCATGTGGTGCGTGCCGCCGGGCAACACCCCGGCGGCCGGGTCGGCCTGGCTTTCCCGCATCTGCCCGGAGCACCCCGCACACGAGGTACGGTGCTGGCCGGGCAGTGGCGGGCGCCGGAGTCCGAGGACGTCGCCGTCCTGCGGCTGGAGCGGGTGCCGCCGGGGGCGGGGGCGCTGGCGGTGGGCGCGGCGGCGGGGTGCCGCGGGCACCGGGTCGCCTCATTCGGGTTTCCCACCCAGGCCCCGCGGGGCGGCCACTTCGGCTACGGCAAGGCCGGCGACCTGCTGCCCGACGGCAGCGACACGGGTGTGCTGCTGCAGCTGTACGAGGCCAACGACCTGACGACCGGGTTCAGCGGCGGTCCCGTGCTGGACGAGGTGACCGGCCTGGTGATCGGCATGGTCACCGCGATCACCTCCCCGGACACCCACCTGAAGGGCCTGGGCATCGCCTACGCCACCCCCACCGAGGTACTGCGGCAGGTGCGGCCCGAACTGGCCGTGCACCGCCTGCGTCCCTACCGGGGCCTGGAGCCGTTCACCGCGGAGGACGCCCGGTGGTTCCACGGCCGGGAGGCAGCCGTGCAGAACCTGCTGGGGGAACTGCGCGCACAGCGGCGGCTGTTGCTCCTGCTGGGTCCGTCCGGTGCGGGGAAGTCCTCCCTCGTCCAGGCCGGTGTGCTGCCCGCGCTGAGGAGGGGGGCGGTGCCCGGCAGTGAGCGCTGGCTGCCCGTGCTCGCCCGGCCGGGACACGATCTGCCGGCCGAACTGGAGGGTGCCGGCCTGTCCGGGGCCGTCAGCGGTCTGACGGCCGCGGTGGAACGCCGCCTGGCCGGTACGTCCGACCACGACCGTCTGATTCTTGTTATCGACCAGTTGGAGGAACTCTTCACCCAGCCCGGACCGGCGGGGAGTCCAGCAGCCGAGCGGTGCCTGGCCGCCGTGGACGATCTGATATCGACCGTCGGCGCGCATGCCCCCCTGAGCATCCTGCTGGTCATGCGGGACGACTTCTACTCCCGGCTGGCCGCCGTGGCTCCACGACTGCTGCGAGCCACCGCCCTGCTCAACATCCCCGCCACCCTCAGCGCCGTCGAACTGCGAACCATCGTCACCCGCCCCGCCGAAGAGGCCGGCGCCCGGTTCGAGGACGGACTGCCCGAACGCATCATCGAAGACGTCCTCACCGGCCACCCCGCCCGGCAGGCGCCCGTCACTCTGCTCCCGCCCTTGGAAGTGGCGCTCAGCCAGCTGTGGGACCGTTTGGACGACGGTCGGCTCACCCACCACGCCTACCAGAACATCGGCGAGATAACCGGCAGCCTGACCTCATGGTGCGACACCGCCCTCCGCCGGCTGTCCGCCCCGCGCCGTGCGATCGCCCAGCGCCTGCTGACCGCGCTGGTCCGCCCCGCCGACGAGGCCCACGCCGTCCCAGCCACCCGCCAGCAGATTCCCCTCACCCGCCTGCGCACCCTCAGCGCCGACACCGGGCCGAGCGCCGTGGACGAGGCGGCTTTCGACGAGGTCGTGGCCACCCTGACCCGCCACCGCGTCATCATCACCCGTACCGCGGCACGGCCGGACGACGTCCCGTGCGAGGCGATCGCGGAACTCGTTCACGACGCCCTCATACGGGACTGGGGCGCTCTGCACGACTGGGTGGCGCGGGACCAGCGTTTCCAGCGCTGGCTGCACCGCACGACCGAGCAGGCGGCACGCCACGCCACAAGCGGTCTGCCGGAAGACCTCCTGGGCGGCAGCGCCCTGGCAGAAGGCCAGGACTGGGCCAGGCAGCGCTCCCTGCCGACGGACATCACCACCCTGCTGGCAGAGAGCCGAAAACGGCAACAGGCTGTGGCCCGCCGCGCCCGGCGCATCACCCTCTCCCTGGCCGGCCTCCTCGTCCTCGCCCTGTGCGCCGCGGGCGTGGCCTTCTGGCAGCAGCGAACCGCAGTCGAGGCGCGCCGCGAGGCACAGTCACGGCAGCTGGCCGCCCAGTCGACCGCACTGTTCGACACCGACACCGACCTCGCCGCGCTGCTGGCCATCCAGGCCCACCGCTCCAGCCCCACCATCGAAGCCACGACCAGCCTCTACGCGGCTGCCGCGTCCCCCCTCAAACACCGCCTCACCGGCCACACCAGCACCGTGAACGCGGTGACGTTCAGCCCCGACGGCAGGACGCTCGCCACTGGCGGCGGCGATGGCACGGTGCGCCTGTGGGACCCGGCCACCGGCACCCCCCGCGTGACCCTGACCGGCCACACCGGCACTGTGAACGCGGTCGCGTTCGATCCCGACGGCAGGACGCTCGCCTCCGCAGGTGGGGACAGGACGGTGCAGTTGTGGGACGCGGTCACCGGCGCCCGTCGCGCAACGCTCACCGGCCACACCGGCCACGTGTACGCGGTGACGTACAGCCGCGACGGCAAGACCCTCGCCACCGGTGGCGAGGACAGGACGGTGCGGTTGTGGGACGCGGCCACCGGCGCCCGTCGCGCGACCCTGACCGGTCACGCCGATGCCGTGTACGCGGTGGTGTTCAGCCCTGACGGCAAGATTCTTGTCACCACCAGCACGGACCAGACGGTGCGGCTGTGGAACGTGGCCACCGGCACCCAGCGCAGCAAGAAGTTCCTCACCGGTTACACCGGCACCGTGTACGCGGCGGTGTTCAGCCCCGACGGAGCCATCCTCGCCACCGGCGGCGGCGACGGCACGGTGCGGTTGTGGGACGCGGCCACCGGCACCGTCCTCGAAACCCTGACCGGTCACACCGACACCGTGAACTGGGCGGTGTACAGCCCTGACGGAAAGACCCTCGCCACCGCCGGCGAGGACAGGACCGTGCGGCTGTGGGACGTGATCGCCGGCGCCCAGCGCGCGACCCTGACCGGCCACACCGGCACCGTGTACACGGTGGTGTACAGCCCCGGTGGGGAGACGATCGCCACCGGTGGCGGCGACGGCAGGGTGCGTCTGTGGGACGCGGCCACCGGCGATTCCCGCAGGACCCTCACCGGCCACACCGGCACAGTGAACGCGGTGGTGTACAGCCCCGGTGGGGAGACGATCGCCACCGGTGGCGGCGACGGCAGGGTGCGTCTGTGGGACGCGGCCACCGGTATCCCCCGCAGAACCCTCACCAGCCGTGCCGAGGTCGTGTACGCGGTGGCGTACAACCCCGACGGCAAGGAACTCGCCACCGCCGAGGACAAGACGGTGATCCTGCGCGACGCGGCCACCGGCACCCCCCGCGAAACCCTCACCGGTCACACCGAGGTCGTGTACACGGTGGCGTTCAGCCCGGACGGCAAGGAACTCGCCACCGCCGGCGAGGACAGGACCGTGCGGCTGTGGGACGCGACTGCCGGCACACCCCGCAGGATCCTCACCGGCCACACGAACGCCGTGAACGCGGTGGTGTACAGCCCGGACGGCAAGACCCTCGCCACCGTCGGCGCGGACAAGACGGTGCGGCTGTGGGACCTGGCCGCCGGCACACCCCGCAGGATCCTCACCGTCCACACCGGCTCTGTGCTTGCGGTGGCGTACAGCCCCGACGGCAGCACCCTCGCCACCGTCAGCAACGACAAGACGGTGAAACTGTGGGACGCGGCCACCGGCACCCCCCGCGTGACCCTGACCGGCCACACCGGCACCGTGCGCGCGGTGGTGTTCAGCCCCGACGGCAGGACCCTCGCCACTGCCGGAAACGACAAGACGGCGCGACTGTGGACCCTGCGTCACTTCGACAGCGTGAAGAAGGCTGAGGAGAAGATCTGCGCAGCCCTTCGCCGGGACCTCACCCGTGAGGAACGGTCCACGTACCTACCGGGCCAGGCCGTCGACCCCGTCTGCACCTGACGACGCTCCGCCCGGCGCGCCCGTCACGGGGACGGGCCGGGGCCGGGGCGGGCACCCGCCCGCCCCGGCAACCGCCGGCCGTCGCAAGCTGACCCCTACCTCCTCCGCCACGGCCCCGTGACCGCGAACGTCGTCCCCGGCGCGTAGCAGTTGACGTACATCGTCCCGCCGTCCGGGGAGAACGTGACGCCCGCGAACTCGCCGTACTCGGGGGCCTCGGGGGTGCCGGTGTTCTGGGCGTTGCGGGCCACGGCGTACACCTCGCCGCGCCGGGTGACGCCGTAGACGTGCTGTGCGCCGTCGCCGTCCTCGCAGACCATGAGGCCGCCGCCGGGGGCGAGGCAGATGTTGTCGGGGGACTCGCCCGGCAGCCGTACGTCCGTGGCGGGGCCGAAGACGATCACCAGGGTGAGGCGGTGCCGTTCCGGGTCGTACCGCCAGATCTGGCCGTAGTGGTCCGCCGCCGAGCCCTGCGCGCTGTGCGCGAAGGAGGACACGAAATACACGCACCGGCCGCCCCAGTAGCAGCCCTCCAGCTTCTGCGCGTGCGTGATGCCCCGCCTGCCGAAGTCCTGGAGGCGGATCGGGGTGTGGACGGCCTGGGTGTCGGGGACGTCCACCCACTCGATCCCGTCGAACGTCGCGCCCGTCTCCTGGATGGAGGACAGGTCGGGGACGCCCGGCACGCGCATCGCCTGCAGTCGGCCGCCCGCGCGCAGGGAGCCGGTGCCGCCCAGCGGCCGGGCGGGGAGGAAGCGGTAGAAGAGGCCGAAGGGCTTGTCGAAGGCGTCCTCCGTCTCGTAGACGATGCCGCGCCCCGGGTCCACCGCGATCGCCTCGTGCTGGAAGCGGCCCATCGCGGTGAGCGGGTACGCCCCGGTACGGTGCGGGTCCACCGGGTCGACCTCGAAGATGAAGCCGTGGTCCTTGGTGTACCCGTTGGTGCCCGCCTTGTCCTCGGTCTCCTCGCAGGTCAGCCAGGTGCCCCAAGGGGTGGGGCCGCCCGCGCAGTTGACCGCCGTACCGGCTATGGCGACGCGCTCGCCGACGACCTCACCGTGCCGGTCCAGGGTCAGGGCAGTGCACCCGCCCTTGCCCACCGGGTCGTACGTCAGGCCCTCGACCGTCGGTACGCCGCTCCGGGCGGTCACCCGGTTCTCGTGGTTGCGGACCAGGTGGACGCGGCCGTGTCTGCCGTCGAAGGCGGACATGCCGTCGTGGTTGCCCGGGACGTCGCCCTCGCCGGAGCGGAGCCGGTCGCCCTCGCGGGAGAGGACCTCGTAGCGGAAACCCTTCGGCAGGTCGAGCAGTCCGTCGGGGTCGGGGACCAGCGGGCCGTACCCGGAGTGGCCGAGGCCGTCCGCGGCGGCCGTTCCGGTGAAGAGTTCGGCGAGCGCTCCGGAGAAGGCGATGCCCGCTCCCAGGGCGCCGGAGCGGGCGAGTACTTCTCGTCGTGTGGCAGACATGGGTGACCTTCCTGCTGGCGGACAGGATGTGACCCGGATGTATGTATCACGCGACCCGGGGCGCGGGAACCACGCGCGCGGGGATGCGCGGGGACCGTCACCGTACGGGACGTCGAGGGCCGTGGCCCCTCGGGGTGTTCACCTCGAGGGGCCACGGCCCGGTGACTGCGGGCGTCCGGAACGCGCCCGAGTCCGTGTTACGGCCTCTTCGACTCCACCGTCGCCGGTTCCTCCGCCGGTTCCCCGGCCGCTTCCGCAGCCTCCGCGGCCTCCGTCGGCTGCGGCTCCTTCACCCGCACCGGTTCCGTACCCGTCGCACTGTGGCGCTCCGCCCAGTTCTCCAGGGCCGTGCGGCAGGCGTGGTCCAGGTGGTGCACTCCGCCCAGGTGCAGCTCGATCGGACGGTCCTGGGGGAGCGCCTCCAGGCTGTCGAGGATCTTCGGCAGCTTGAGGAAGGTCGCGTTGCCCGACAGGTACACCTGGACGGGACCGGCACCCTTGTCGATGACCTCCAGCTTGACGTGCGAGGCATCCCAGGCGGTCTTGACCACGGACAGCGCCAGACCGATCAGGACACCTTCGAACATGTTCACCGCGACGATCGCGACGGCGGTGACGACGAGGATCAGCGCCTCACCCCGGTGCGACCGCCACAGCGATGCCACACCCTTGAACGGGATGAGCTTCCAGCCCGCGTGGACGAGGATGCCGGCCAGGGCCGGCAGCGGTATGTACGCCAGCACCGACGGCAGCAGCGCGGCGAACAGCAGCAGCCAGACACCGTGCAGCACCCGCGAGGCCTTGGTGCGGGCGCCCGCCGCGACGTTGGCGGAGCTGCGCACGATCACCGCGGTCATGGGCAGCGCGCCGAGTGCACCCGACACGGTGTTGCCCGCGCCCTGCGCCATCAGTTCCTTGTCGTACTCGGTGCGCGGACCGTCGTGCAGCCGGTCCACGGCCGCCGCGCTGAACAGCGACTCGGCGGACGCGATCAGCAGGAAGGCCAGGATGGTGTCGAGCAGGGCGACGTTCGCCAGTTCACCGAAGGCCTCCAGGCCGGGCGGCTGGATGGACGCCAGCAGACCCTGCACCTCGACGGTGGCCACCGGCAGGCTGAACACCAGCGTGACGACGGTCGCGAGCACGACCGCGGCGAGTGCTCCCGGCACCGTCTGCGCGGCCTTGGGCAGCTTCCTCCAGAACACCATCACGGCGATCGTGCCCGCGGCGACCGCGAGCGAGGCGAGCGCCGTCGTACTGCCCACGGCGTCCACGACCGCCCCGGGCAGGCCGAGGATCTTGTCCAGACCGGAGGCGGGCGCCTCCAGACCGGCCGCCGAGTACAGCTGGCCCGCGATGAGCACGAGGCCGATGCCGGCGAGCATGCCCTCGACCACGGACACGGAGATGGCCCGGAAGTAGCGGCCCAGCTTCAGCGCGCCCATGGCGAGCTGGAGCAGGCCCGTGGCCAGCACGATCACACCGAGCACGGGCAGCCCGAACTCGCGGACCGCCTCGAAGACCAGCACGGTGAGACCCGCGGCCGGTCCGGACACCTGCAGGCTGCTGCCGGGCAGGAAACCGGTCACCAGACCGCCCACGATGCCGGTGATCAGGCCGAGTTCGGCCGGCACACCGGACGCGACGGCCACACCCACGCAGAGCGGGAGGGCGACCAGGAACACGACGAGCGAGGCGGTGAAGTCCTGCTTCCAGTGCGGGAACCGGGGCTTCCGCGATGCCTCGGTGGTGGGCCGGGGCGCGTTGGTGGTCGTAGTCATCGCGCCGCTCACAGGGACTGGAACGTGTCGGTGTCCGCGCGGTGCTCGCGCACGGCTCCGGTGTGCACTTCGTAGTACCAGCCGCGCAGTCCGAGGGTGCCCTCGTTCAGGCGCTTCTCGATGCAGGGGTAGGACCGCAGCCGGAGCAGCTGCGACAGGACGTGGTGCTGCACGGCCTCCGCGACGGTGGGGTCGCCGGCGTCACCGGTCCTCGGGTGGTCGCAGGAGTGCGCGAGCCAGTCGCGCACGGCGGGGACGGCGGTCAGGTCGTCGCCGCGGACCAGGGCGCCCACGGCGCCGCAGTGCGAGTGGCCGCAGACCACGATGTCCTTGACGCCGAGGACCTCCACGGCGTACTCGATGGTGGCCGCCTCGCCGGTGGGGGTGCCGGCGCCGTACGGGGGGACGACGTTGCCCGCGGTGCGCAGCTCGAAGAGCTCGCCGGGGCGGGCGCCGGTGATCAGGGCCGGGACGACCCGTGAGTCGGAGCAGGTGATGAACAGGACGTCTGGCGACTGCCCGGCCGCCAGAGCGGCGAACTCCTCAGGGCGCTGTCCGAACGTACGGGCGTTGTCGATGAGGGGCTGCATGTGGGGACTCCTCCTGGCGCGCCGTGTCGGCGCGTCGGGCTGACAAGACAGAGTGTGGGGGGCTGACTCTCTCGGCTCAGCAGCGGAACACCTGGAGTAAGGCCGATGAGTGAGCCGTCCAGGTTCTCGCGGGATGGTGCGAGGCGGTGGGGGGCGTCGCCGGGCGATCAGCCATCGGGCCGCTCACCCCCCGCGACGGACGATCGGCCGTCAGTGGCGTCGAGACGGCGGTGCCGGCGCGGAACCGCTCGTGGCGGCGCAGGGGGTCGGCAGGGTCCCCCGGGAGGCCGCAGCCGCGGTGGGTGACGGACTCGTCGCGCACCGGCGTACCCGTGGGGTCGTTTCCGGGCTCGGCTTTGGCCTCAGCTTGACGGGGAGTATGCGCGGATGCGAAGGACGCCGAAGGTGCGAAGAACTGGAGGGTGAGCAGCACGGCGGCGAGCAGCCTGGCCGCGGAACGGGCCGTCTTACCTCGCAACATGCCTCCCCCGAGCTGTGATCCGTCTTTTGCCGGTGTCAACAGTTAGTCAACAACGGGTCAAGAAGAACGTTAACCTGCCGAAGTTGTTTGCAGGGTTAACTTAGCGTTGCGAGCTGAAGACAGCCTGAAAGTGAGGGTCTGTCTGGCTTGAACAGACCCTTGACGCCTGCGAGTCGATCGACTATTTCGCGCATGAGGAAACCCCCTGGCGTCCGGGACGACCAGGGGGCTCGGTGTGCGGAGGCGGCGCGGGTCACTCCCGCTCGACGAGACCCTTCGCGTCGCGTGCGAGCGCGGTGAGGCGGGAGATGGCGCGGAAGTACTTCTTCTTGTAGCCGCCGTTCAGCATCTCCTCGCTGAACAGCCGGTCGAAGGGCAGTCCGGAGGCGAGCACGGGCACCTCACGGTCGTAGAGCCGGTCGGCGAGCACGACGAGCCGCAGCGCGGTGGACTGGTCCGGGACGGGGCGCACATCGGTGAGGCACACCGCGCTCACCCCGTCGGTGAGGGCGCCGTACCGGCTGGGGTGCACGCGCGCGAGGTGCTCCAGGAGCTGCGGGAAGGCGTCGAGGGAGGCGCCCGCGGTGGCGCGCGCGGCCCGGACCACCTGCTCGTCCGCGTACGGCGCCGGGGCCTCGGGCAGTCCCCGGTGGCGGTAGTCCTCACCGTCGATGCGCAGGGCGCGGAAGTGCGCGGACAGGCCCTGTATCTCGCGCAGGAAGTCGGCCGACGCGAACCGGCCCTCGCCGAGCTTGCCCGGCAGCGTGTTGGAGGTGGCGGCGAGGGCGACCCCCGCGTCGACCAGCCTGCCCAGCAGGGTCGACACCAGGACGGTGTCGCCCGGGTCGTCCAGCTCGAACTCGTCGATGCACAGCAGCCGGTGGCCGGAGAGCGTGGCGACGGTCTGCTGGAAGCCGAGGGCGCCGACCAGGTTCGTCAGCTCCACGAAGGTGCCGAACGCCTTCAGCTCGGGCGCGGCCGGCGTCGCGTGCCAGAGGGAGGCCAGCAGGTGGGTCTTGCCCACGCCGTACCCGCCGTCGAGGTAGACGCCGCGCGGGCCGGAGGGGACCTTCTTCGGTGCCTTGCCGAAGCCGAACAGCTTGCGCCGCCCGGCCCCGCCGCCCGCGGACGCGCCGTCCAGGCCCGCCGCGAACGCGCTCAGGACCCGTACGGCCTCGGTCTGGCTGGGCTGGTTCGGGTCCGGTATGTAGGTGTCGAAGCGCACCCCGTCGAACCGCGGCGGCGGCACCATCTCGGCGACGAGCCGGTCCGCGGGGACGCGGGGCTCGCGGGCGCACAGGGACAGCGGGGCCGCTTCGGAGAGCGGACGGTTTCCGGACACGGAGGAGGACGACGACACGATCGACCACTCTAAGGGCCGTGTCACACTGCACGACATGCGACGCCTGTTCCCTGTGACCGAAGAGACAGCGGCCCGCGGGGCCGCGGACGCCACGGACCGCGAGTGGGGACTCGAGGAGCTGGCGGAGGCGTACGCCTATCCCGGCCACGCCGCGCCCTCGCCCCGCGGTGCCGCCTCCCGGCCCTGGCTGCGGGCCAACATGGTGTCCACCCTCGACGGCGCCGCCCAGCACGAGGGACGCTCCCACCCGATCTCCAACGCGACCGACATGCGGGTCTTCGGCACACTGCGGGCGCTCGCGGACGTGGTGGTCGTCGGCGCCGAGACGGTACGCCGGGAGGGTTACCGCCCGGCCCGCGCGCGGGAGGACTTCGCGGCCCGCAGGAAGGCGGCCGGACAGGGCCCCGCACCCGCCGTCGCGGTGGTCAGCGCGGGTCTGGAGCTCGACTTCTCGCTGCCGCTGTTCACCTCGCCGCTCGTCCCCACCCTCGTGCTCACCGGCGCCTGCGCGCCTCCCGACCGGGTGGCCGCCGCCGAGCGGGCCGGCGCCCGGGTCGTGATCGCCGGGGACGGTACGGACGTGGACCCCGAGCGGGCCGTACGCGCCCTCGCCGGTCTCGGTCACACCCGGCTGCTGACCGAGGGCGGCCCGCGCCTCCTCGGCCTGCTGGTGGCGGCCGGCGTACTGGACGAGCTGTGCCTGACGGTCTCCCCGCTGCTCACCGCGGGGGATGCGCAGCGCATCGCCGGCGGCCCACCGGTCGCCGCGCCCCGCGCTTTCGAGCTGGTGTCGCTGCTGGAGGAGGACGGCTTCCTGTTCAGCCGCTACCGCAGGCGCTGACACGGGGCCCACGGGGTACCTGGTACGCGAGCTTCGTGCGATCACGGGGCAGGATGGTTTCCGCAGGGCCGTGCGGTCCGTGGAGGAATGAGGGCCCCGGGCCCTCGGAGGAGAAGGCGCCAGCCGTGTTCACGAGCGTATTGATGATCGAGAAGGCCCTGACGTCCGTCGACGTGGAGTTCGTCACCACCTTGCACGGCGACGAACCGGTCTCCTTCCACGTACTGCTCCAGCCCCGCGGCGACCAGGCCGACCGCCTGCTGCGCGCCATGG
This sequence comes from Streptomyces sp. CRN 30, assembly GCF_034105845.1. Lineage (NCBI taxonomy): Bacteria > Bacillati > Actinomycetota > Actinomycetes > Kitasatosporales > Streptomycetaceae > Streptomyces > Streptomyces sp. CRN 30. The sequence continues at coordinate 24,601 of NZ_JAVRHI010000507.1, forward strand.
ACGACGTCGCCCTCGGCGAGCTGGACGAGGCGGTCCGGGAGGGGGAGACGCCCGAGGGCGACGAGGCGAAGGGCCCGGGGCAGCAGGCCCTGGACGTCTCCCTGGTCGCCCTGCACGCGGCCGGCAGCGAGGCGAGCGGCCGGCTCATCGAGGACCACCCGCTGGACGAGCTCAGGGAACTGGTCGACGAGGTCGGCGCCGACGAGGTCATCGTGCTGACCGACCCGCACTACGTGGAGGAGTTCTTCCACCGCGACTGGGCGTCCCGGGCGCGGAACAAGGTGGGGGTGCCGGTGCTGAAGCTGTTCTCGCACGCCAAGGCGGACAAGGACGCGTGACCTGGCACATCGCGGCCGGTACGGGTACGGGTACGGACCCCCGTGCGCGGGGGCATAGGCTGGGCGGCTGAACGTCCGCCGCACCCGTACGCACACCAGGAGAGACGCATGGCACCCGGCCTGCCCACCGCCATGGACCGACCGCACTTCATCGGCATCGGCGGCGCCGGAATGTCGGGCATCGCCAAGATCCTCGCCCAGCGCGGGGCCCGGGTGGCGGGCAGCGACGCCAAGGAGTCCGCGACCGCCGAGGCCCTGCGCGCGCTCGGCGCCACCGTGCACATCGGGCACGCGGCGGAGCACCTCGCGGACGACGCGAGCTGCGTGGTCGTCTCCTCCGCGATCCGCGCGGACAACCCCGAGCTGGCCCGCGCGGCGGAGCTCGGCATCCCCGTCGTCCACCGCTCGGACGCCCTGGCCCGCCTCATGGACGGCCTGCGCCCGATCGCGGTGGCCGGCACCCACGGCAAGACGACCACGACGTCCATGCTCGCCGTCGCCCTGACCGAGCTGGGCCTGGTCCCGTCCTACGCGATCGGCGGCGACCTGGACGCCCCCGGCTCCAACGCGCTGCACGGCACCGGCGAGATCTTCGTCGCCGAGGCGGACGAATCGGACCGCAGCTTCCACAAGTACGCCCCCGAGGTCGCCATCGTCCTCAACGTCGAGCTGGACCACCACGCCAACTACGCCTCGATGGACGAGATCCACGAGTCCTTCGAGACCTTCGCGGACCGCATCGTGCCCGGCGGCACCCTGGTGATCGCGGCGGACCAGGAGGGCGCGCAGGAGCTGACGCGGCGGCTGGCGGACGCGGGCCGGGATGCGCTGCGGACGGTGACGTACGGCGAGTCGCCGGACGCGGACGTGCGCATCACCTCCGCCGTGCCCCAGGGCCTCAAGAGCGAGGTCACCGTCGAACTGGACGGGACGCCGCTCACCTTCACGGTCTCCGTGCCCGGCCGCCACTACGCGCACAACGCGGTCGCCGCGCTCGCGGCGGGCGTCGCGCTCGGCGTCCCGGCGGCGGAACTGGCCCCCGCCCTGGCCGCGTACACGGGCGTCAAGCGCCGCCTCCAGCCCAAGGGCGAGGCGGCGGGCGTCCAGGTGATCGACTCCTACGCCCACCACCCGACCGAGATGACCGCGGACCTGGAGGCCATGCGCGGCGCCGCCGCCGACGGCTCCCGCCTGCTGGTCCTCTTCCAGCCGCACCTGTTCTCCCGCACCCAGGAACTGGGCAAGGAGATGGGCGACGCGCTGGCCCTGGCGGACGCCTCCGTGGTCCTGGACATCTACCCGGCGCGCGAGGACCCGATCCCCGGCATCACCAGCGAGCTGATCATCGAGGCGGCGCGCGCGGCGGGCGCGGACGTGACGGCGGTCCACGAGAAGACCGAGGCCCCCGCCGTGCTCGCGGGAATGGCGAAGGCGGGCGATCTGGTTCTCACCATGGGAGCGGGCGACGTCACCGACCTCGGCCCGCTGATCCTGGACCGCCTGAAGCAGCAGTAGTAGCAGCAGTAGCAGTGAGGGGCTGATTTCCCATGTCGTACGACGTCGAGAAGCCGGACGAGCAGTGGCGGGCGGAGCTGTCCCCGGCCGAGTACGCGGTCCTGCGCCAGGCCGGCACCGAGCGCGCGTTCACCGGTGAGTACACCGACACCAAGACCGAGGGCGTCTACTCCTGCCGCGCCTGCGGCGCCGAGATCTTCACCTCGACCACCAAGTTCGAGTCCCACTGCGGCTGGCCCAGCTTCTACGACCCGAAGGACTCGGACGCCGTGGAGCTGATCGAGGACCGCTCCCACGGCATGGTCCGCACGGAGGTGCGCTGCGCCCGCTGCGGGTCGCACCTCGGGCACGTGTTCGAGGGTGAGGGGTACGCGACGCCGACGGACCAGCGGTACTGCATCAACTCGATCTCGATGCGGCTGACGCCGAGCGAGGGCTGAGCGGGGAACGGGGGAGCGGGGGGCCGGGGGACGGCTCCCCGCGCGAAGGGGGCTCGAGCTCGGCGTGAGGCGTCGCACACGCACACGCATCAGCCAGGCGACCGTGATCGCCTCGGTCGCCCTGGCGTTCCTGGTGATCGGCCCGATCGTCCTGCTGGCCGCGGACGTGTTGGCGCAGCCGCTGAGCAGGAGAACGCTCATCACCGGGCTGATCCCGCTCATCCTGCTGCCGGCCGTCCTGCTGGGCCAGTACGCCCCGCCGCCCTACCGTCTCCCGTACCGGTGGCGGTGGGGGTTGCTCGGCGTGCAGGTGCTCCTCACCTACCTGCCCGTCCTGGTCTTCGAGTACCGCTGGCTGAGCCTGCTGGGGTTCCTGGCCGGTGCCGTGCTGCTGACGGTGCCGCGTCCCGCGTCACTCGTCGTCGCGGCGGCGGTCGCGGCGAGCGGCCCGCTGCTGGTGAACAGCAGCCTGGTGAGCACGCGGAGCAGCGGTCTGAGCGTGCTGCTCTCCACCGTCATCACCGGCGGCGCCGTGTACGGGGTGGTCCACCTCGCCCTCCTGGCGGCGCGGCTCCAGGCGTCGCACAGCCAGGCGGCCCGCCTCGCGGAGCACCGCGAGCGCGCCCGTATGGCGCAGGACCTGCACGACCTGGTGGGGTCCTCGCTCGTGGCCATCGCGGTACGGAGCGAGAGCGCCCTCCTGCGTGCCGCGCCCTCCTCGCCGGAGCGCGATGCGCTGGAGGAGATCGCGCTCATGGCCCGTCGCTCCCACGCCGACGTCCGGAGCATCACCGAGAACCGCGCCGCCGCCGACCTGCGCACCGAACTGGTCCACGCCCAGCGGCTCCTGTCACACGCCGGGATCGTCACCCGGACTGCCATCCCGCAGCACCGCCTGGACCTCGCGGAGACGGTGAACCACTGCCTGGGCGCCGTCCTGCGTGAGGGCGTCGGCAACGTGCTGCAGCACAGCCGGGCCACCCAGTGCGGCATCGAGGTGAGCGCCGACCGCTCCCGGGTCCGCCTCTCCCTCGACAACAACGCCCCGGCACCGGCTCCCGCCGGCACCCGCTCCGGCAACGGCCTGGCGAACCTGCGCTGGCGTGTGCTGGCCCTGGGCGGCACGCTCCGTACGGAGGCCGACCGCGACCGCTTTGTCCTGACCGCTGAACTCCCGTTGGATCCAGCCGTGCCGCTCGGCGATGCGGACGGCGTCGACGAGGGTACGGGCGTGTAGCTCCCGCCCGGTCACCCTATGCCGCCCGCCGTGCGCACGTGAAGCACCAGCCTCCTGCTTCACGTCGGCCTCCGCGCCGCTTCGCCTTCTGGCCCAGCGGGCTCCCGCGCCGTCGGCTGCGCGTCGCGATCAACCGTTCAGCAGGACGTCGTAGATGTTCCAGAAGAGGATGGCCAGGGGCAGCAGGAGCGGAACGTCCGCCGGACTCCGGCGCAGTCGGCGGCCGGCGGGGGACGCGGGCCGAGGGGGTGCGCAGGGGATCGTGAACGGTCACCCAGCCTTCTTCGCACACGAGCAGCGGCTGAACGCCGATGCGGATGAAGCACCGAACGGGGAACAGAGCCAGGGCGACGATGGCGAAGCCGGCGAGCAAGGTGTCGTCCGCGATAGCGCATGGTGTACTCCAGGAGGTGGGGTGCCGCGCGACACGCACGCACCCCCTTTCGGTTCGTGCCCTCAGCAGCAGCGCATGGCACGGCCGCCTGCGTGGGCGGTGCGGACCGCTGCCGCGAGTCTCGGTGGCGAGACGCTCTTCAGCAGGTAGCCCGAGGCCCCCGCGTCGAGGGCGCGCCCGACGTACCCGGGCCGGTCGAAGGCCGTGAGCATGAGGGTGCGGCAGGCCGGTGCCCGGGTGGGCAGTTCGCGTGCCAGGGCCAGGCCGTCCGTGCCGGGCAGGTCGATGTCGAGGAGGGCGACGTCCGGCGCGCCGCGTTCGGCGGCCTCGAGCGCGGCGTGCGCGTCCGCCGCCTGCCCACCACTTCCAGGCCGAACTCGGCGTCGAGGAGGGCCACCAGGCCGGCGCGCACCACCTGCATGTCTTCCACGACGAGAATCCTGATCACAAAGGTCCCGAGGTGACGCCCCGCCCGGCGCTGTGCCTTCCCTCGGGATGTCCAGTGCCGGGCGAAGCGCCCTTCGGTCAACTCGGGTCAGCGGCGCTCGGTGCTTCCGGCGCCGCGGCCCACGACCATTCCCATGTCTCAGGTGTTCTTACGGCTGAGGTAGCCGAATGTCCATGCTGCGGCGAGCACTACTGAGGCGCAGAAAAAGATGCGTGCGGCATCGCGTGATCCCCAGACGAAGCCCGATATGAGGCCCAGTATCAGCGCCAGGAGTCCGACGCTGAAGAGCGCACGCGAGGTCTTCTCCATTTCGGTTTTCATTCTGTCTCTCTCTTGGGACGGTTACTTCGTGACTACCTGCGCCACCGGGACTTGCGATGGGACTTGGGGCTGGTGGCGCGATGTCTGCCGCTACCGGGCCACCGCTTCGTGGCATATCTGACCGCCCCGGCTCGAGCAAGTGCCCCGATTCCGACACCGAGGGCTCCGCCGGTTCCCGCTCCGTAGATCGCAGCTCGTGCCACACTGCCCCAGGACGCCCTGCGATTACCCCATTTCTTGGCCACGGCCCCGGCTATGCCGCCGGCGATCATCGCACATGGGGCTGCTGCGGCACCGGCGGAGAAGACACCGCACGCCAGGCCCGCCGCACCGGAGGCCAGCCCCACCCGGTGCCTCTTGACGAACTTCTTCGTCTTCCGCCAGGCCTTTTTCCAGCTCCATTTCCCGTCGAGGTCGTAGCGGTTGAGCGGATCGGCGTGAACGTACTCGTAGGCGTTGGCGTTGCCGCCGTGAATCGGGTCCATGGACAGGAAGCGGCCGGTACGCGGGTTGTAGAGCCGCACGCCCATCAGGACGAGGCCGGTCATCGTCTCCGCGGACCGTTGCTTGCCGCCGAGCCAGCCGTACCGTGCGACGGATTGCCCGGCACGCGGGTTGCCGTACTCGTCCGAGTCCAGGGCGACCGGGGCCTTGCCGATGTCCAGCGGGAGTTGCACGGCCACGTCGCCGTGGACGGTGGTCAGTTGCAGGACCCTGTCACCAGTCCTGCCCGTGGTGGCCGTGAGGTCGCCGGAGGCCGAGTCGACGTTGCGGGTGAGGGCTCCGGTCGTGGTGTCCTCGACGATCCAGCGCGGGTTGTCGCCGTCGCCGTCGTAGTGGTTCAGCTTGGACGCGGTCCGCGTCCAGGTGCTGCCGCCGCCGGTCTCCACCGTCCAGGAGCGGAAGCGCAGGGCGGCGTCGAGCTGCCAGGTCTGGCGCTTGCCGTCCGCGGTCTGCTGGTGGGCCAGGTCGTTGGCGTAGTAGCCGACGGTGCCGCCGCCGGGGAGGGCGGTGGTGCGGCCGAACGCGTCGTAGGTGTAGCCGGAGCCGACGATGCGGTCGGCGCTGTCGTAGGTGGAGTGGGCGGTGGTGCCTCCGGTGGCCGGGCAGTCGGCGCCCGGGGTGCCGGTCGCGGTGGTCAGGGACGTGCGGTTGGTGCGGGCGTCGAAGGTGTACGCGCGGCGGGTGCAGACCGTCGCGGACGTGTCCTCCACCGTGGTCAGACGGCCGGTGGCGTCGTACCGGTAGGTCTGGTCCGACCAGCCCGCGTGCCGGATGACCTGGCCGTGGACGGACTCGGCCGTGGTGTCGGAGTAGACGGTCGTGCCGTCGCTGTCGCGCGTGTAGGTGCGGGCGACCGTGGAGCCGGTGGTGTCCTCCGTCTGTGTGAGGGTGTAGCCGCCGGGCAGCTTCTCCGTGGCCACCGAGCCGTCCGCGTCGTAGGTGGCCCGGAAGGTGCCGGCCACCGAGTCGGTGGTGGAGGTCGCCAGGCCGCGGGGTTCGGCGGTGTGGTCGTAGGTGTGGGTGACGGTCGACGGGACGGTGTCGGTGACCTTGACCGGGCGGTCCAGCAGGTCGTACTCGGTCGTGGTCCTGCCGTTGTCGGCGTCGGTGTACGAGATCAGGCGGCCCAGCTTGTCGTACGCCTTGGTGATGGTGCCGGCGGTCGGCGAGGTCGTCCGTACCGCCTGGCCGGTGGCCGGGTCGTACTCGGTGGTGGTCTCGGGAACCGCCTGGCCCGTGCCGCCGGTGATGGCGACCTTCGTCTGACGGCCGGCGCCGTCGAAGGTGGTGGTGGTCGTGCGGGTCACGCCATTGGCCACCTCAGTGACCTTGGCCGGGCTGCCCCACCAGTCGTACTCGGTGGTGGCCGTGGACAGTCCGGTCGGGTTGGATCCGCCGCCGGTAACTGTCCCGCCCGCGGAGACCGAGCAGACCAGGTCGGCCCACTCCGGGCGCCCGGCGCAGGCGCCGGTGCCGGTCGCGGACCAGTAGGCCGTCACCCGTGTGCCCGCGTCGGTGCCGGTCGCGCCGGGCAGGAGCTGTCTGACGGTGCGGCCCTGTGCGTCGTACTCCGTGATCTCGGTGATCGCCAGGTCACCGGGGTCCTTGACCGTCTTCGTCGGCAGGCCCTTGACCCAGTCGTACACGGTCTGGACCGCCCGGACCTCCCCCTGGGCGGCGGGGTGTTCGCGCACCTGGGCGCCGGTGGTGGTCCTGGTGATCTGGTCCTTGACCGTGGCGGTGCCGTCGGTCGGGCGGCCGGCGTCGTACTCGTTGACCTTCCAGGCGCGGGCGGTGACCGAGGTGCCGGACGGTACGAGGGTGGTGGTGCCCTGCTTGAGGTCGGCGGTCAGGTCGATGCGGCGCAGCGGCCCGAACTCCTCCAGCTCACGGGTGCCGTTGTCGTTGTGGACGGAGCGGGTGGCCAGCAGGTCGGCCCGCTCGGCGCCGCTGAGCCGCGCGATGCCGAGGTCGGCCTGGACGGCCCGGTCGTCGGCGGTGGTGCCGAGGGCGACGGCGCGGTTGGCGGCGGTCAGTTCGCGGACCGTGTTGCCGAAGCGGTCGTACTCGGTGGTGGTGATGTGGCCGCCCGGAGTGGCGGTGTTGACCTCGCGCCCGGAGACGCCGAGGTAGTGGACCTCGGCCCGCTCGTATGCGGTCGCGGTCAGCGAGCCGCCCGAGTGCGACGCCGGGACGGCGTCGGCCGGGAGGACGGCGGTGGCGTCGGTCGGGGCGTCGAGCTGGCCCCATGCCTTCACGTCCGCCGCGCCCATCCCGTACGGGGCGGTGGCGCCGGTCAGGGGCACGTCGTAGACGACGCTGGTGGCAGCCGTGCCTTCCTGCACGTCCGTGGTGCCCTGCTCGAGACCGGAGCGCGAGGCCTTGAGCAGCATCCCGTCACCGGCGGTGGCGGCGTTGCCCGCCTTGCCGTAGGTGAACGTCCAGGGCAGCTCGCCGGGGGAGGTGTACTGGGTGACGCGGCCCGCGCCGTCGTAGGCGTACTCGGTCTTGAGCGAGGGGCTGATCTGCGGGTTCCACACCTGGCGAAGCCGGCCGGCGCCGTCGTACAGGTACATCTGCACGGACCTGGACGCGGCCGCGGACGCGCCGGGCACGGTGGACCACAGACGGATCTCCTTCACCTGGCCGCTCACGTCGCCGTACGAGCTGCCGGTGGCGGTGGTGGAGGTCGCGTACACGAACTCAAGGACCCGGCAGCCCTTGGTGGACGGGGCCGACGTGCACGCGGCGGCCGTCGCGGCGGAGGTGGGCGCGATGACCCGCTTCGGCCGGGCCAGCTTCTTGCCGTCCACCGTCACCGTCTCGGAGATCACGGTGGTGGTGGAGTGGGAGAGGCCGTCGAGCAGGGTGCTGGAGACCTGCCAGGTGGTGGCGGTCGGGTCAGGCTTGGTGAACTCGGTGACCGTGCCCTCGGTGTCGCTCAACGTGAAGCTGCCGCTGACGTTCCCCTTGAGGGTGAGGTCCTCGGAACCGGGCTCGGGGACCCAGGAGGTCTTCGCCGCGTCGGCGGTGAAGTGCGTCTCCTCGCCCTCGGAGTCGACGACGGCCACCGCGGTGTCGGAGATCCGCCGGACATGGTTGAAGTCGGAGTCCGTCAGCTCGGCCGCCGTGCCCGCGACCCACTCCTTGCCGAATACGGGGGCCTGGCCCTCCTGCGTGGCGCCCTTGTCCGGGACGCGGGAGGAGGCGGTGCGGGAGACGGAGAGGTCGAAGGCGGAGGCGTCGGTGGCCGAGAGGGTGTAGTCACCGGTCAGCAGGTTCACCGAGCCCGGACCGGCGTCGGACGTCGCGGCCCCGCCCGCAGTGCGGTCGACGACCACGGTGAGCGGCTCGGTGCTGCCCGAGGTGCTGCCCGAGCCCGTGAAGTCGGCCTTGATCTGCACCGATCCGTCGGGGTCCACGGTCTTGGCGGCGTCCCACACCAGCTGGGCGTTCCTGCCGCCGGTCAGCGGAACCGGCCACGCGGTGAGCGCGGTGCCGCCGGAGGTGACGTCACCGGCCGGGATGCGCACCCACGGGTCGGCCTCGGAGCGGCGCCAGGAGAAGGAGACGGCGTGGTACTTGGTGCCGTCCGCGTCGGCCACCAGGGCCACGCGCCGGGCGGTGCGCTCACCGTCACCGGGCTGGACGAAGCCGCCGGGGCCGGCGTGGAAGGTGTACTCGATCGCGTCGGACTTGTTGTCGGCCTTGTCCACGGCCCGCACCTGGAGGGTGTGGGTGCCGTCCTTCGGCGGGGCGACGGAGAGCGCCTTGGCCGCGCTCGCGCCGTTGGTGGCGACCTTGGTCCAGGTGACGCCGTCCAGTGACCACTCCAGCCAGTGGTGGTCGGTGCCGGAGGGCGGGGCGACGGTGAAGGTGCCGGCCTGGCCCGCGCCCTTGACCCACTGCCCGGCCGGGTAGTCCGTGGAAACGATCCTGGTGGGCGCGGTGGGGGCCTTGGTGTCGACGGTGAAGGTCTTCCAGGCCGACCAGCCGTTGTTGTAGTGCGTGCCGTCGTACGGCGACGTGCGGAACTTGTACGTCCTGCCGTCGCTGAGCAGCCCGGAGGGCACGGTCACCGAGGCGACCTGACCGGAGGGGACGTACTTCGACACCAGCACGTTGCCGACCTGCTTGTCGGTGGCGCTGTCGAAGATCTGGAAGGTGCCGTTGACCTGGTCACCGTCGGCGTCGACGAAGGTGTCGCGCAGGGTGGGCGTGGTGGTGTTGACCAGGTAGGCGCCGCTGTAGGAGAAGTACGGCGGGCCGGCCTCCTGCTGGGTGCCGGTGCGCGGCCGGTAGTTGTAGGTGACGGTCAGCTTGGGCGGGTTGGAGGCGGCGTTGGCGGAGTTGACGCGCTTCCACTGGGCGAGGACCGACTCGCTGGTGGCGCGGATGCCCATGTGGCCGCGGGTGGCCTTGGCGGAGGCCCACTCCTGCACCAGGCCGGTGACGTCGGCGTTGATCCAGCCGTCGGGCTGGGCGGCGCAGCCGGCGTTTCCGCGGGTCTCGGTGGAGGTGGCCTTCAGCGCTGTCATGACCGGGCGGTTGGTCCACCGGCTGGAGGTGGAGGCGGCGGGCGAGGACCACACCTCCCACGGGTGGAGCCTGCAGTCGGTGTTGCCCGAGTGGAAGTTCCACAGTGACAGCTTCGCGTCGAGGACGAGGGCGTCCTGGACCGGCGCGGTGTTCCAGGTGATGAACGACTCCGCGGTGCGCGGGGTGCCGTTGGCGTTCTTGGTGCCCGGGTTGCCGAAGTCGAGTTCGGTGTCGGCGGACCAGTCGACGGTCTCGCCCTGCTGCACGTAGGTGTCGAAGACGTTGGACAGCGCGGAGGTGGAGGGGTCGACCGTGACCGGGTACTTCGTCCCGGGGTCGGCGAGGAAGCCGGCGTCCGGGGTGACCACCAGGTCGACGGAGGAGCCCTTCTGCACCACCTCCATGTCGACCTTCACCTTGCGGGTGTGCTCACCGGAGCGTTCGTCGACGGTGGCGTCCCACATGACTGGCGCGGGCATGACAGCCTGGGTGCTGTTCCTGGCGTCGGTGAACAGCACGCTGCCGTCCGGCTGCTGCTTGGCCGTCAGCCCCTTGGCCTTCAGCGGCAGCGTGTAGGAGTAGCCGGCCGTCTCGGGGCGCTTCTTGATCTCGACGAACTGCTCGAAGCCGGTGCGCGTGGCCTCGACCACCACGTCCGCGCCGGGCACGGCGTCGACGTACTGCGCGCGCGTGCCGTCCAGCTCCGGCTCGGGCAGGCCGCCCTTCCACTGCAGGGTGATCTGCTGGTCGCCCTCGCCGAGGGTCACCAGGTCCGTCGCCCTGGCCTTCTCCGCGGCCTTCAGCGACTTAGCGGGGGTGCCGGTCCCGCCGGCCAGGCGCAGGCCCTCCGGGTGCGCCTTGGGCTCGATCCCGCCGGTCACCTCCCGCAGCTCGACGTCGACGTCGGTCCACTGCCCGTCCCGCTCGAACCGGACCGGACCGGCGGCGAGTTCGGTGGTGAGGCTGCCGTCCTCGTTGACCCACGTGGTCGACGTCTCGGCGCGCTCGCTCAGCGCCTCCACGCGGTGGCCGGACAGCCGGGCGGCGACGCGGGCGGAGGCGATGTCCTCGGCCTCCCGGACGGCGGGCTTCCCGGGTGCGGCGGGGGCGGCGGTGCGGGCGCGGCCGTCGAGGCTCGACGCCACCGCCTCACCCGAGCCGGCGACCAGCAACGCCGCCTCCGTCGCCAGCAGCATGGCCGCGCCCAGGGCTATTCCGGGCAGGGTGCGTCTGTGCCGGTGAAAGGCGGGGGAGAAGCCCGCCCATCCCTTCGGCCCCTCGGGCGGGGGCGCGGATCGTGTCATCGGATGGTTCCCCTGTGTGATCGAGAACGTACGGGCGCCCCATCCGACCAGTACGGCGACGTGCGAAGAAGTGAGATCTTCACCTTTTGCCCGCGAGCCCCCGGTCCGTCGTCCAGGGAGTTTCCGCGGGCTGCTGAGCTTCCTCCGGTCCTTGCTGCGGTTGCCGACACGCGCGCCGCCCCCGCCGACGGCCGGCGCGTGCACGGCCTGGGCACGGCACGGAGGTCGGCGGCGACGGCCTCGTGCTGACGGCAGAGCTCCCGTCAGATCCGTCAGATCCAGCCGTGCCGTTCGGCGATGCGGACGGCGTCGACGAGGGTACGGGCGTGTAGCTTGCCGACGGCCGCGGACAGGCGGTTGCGTACCGTCCCCACGCCGAGGAACAGGTCACTGGCGATGGCGCGCGCGTCGGCCCCTTGGGCGGTGAGCCGGAGCACCTCCGCCTCGCGGGCCGTCAGCGGGGTGAGCGTGCCCGCCGATCCGGCGAGCCCGGCGGGTTCGAAGACCCGGCCGCCCGCGTGGGCCGTGCGGACCGCTGCCGCGAGCCTCGGCGGCGAGACGCTCTTCAGCAGGTAGCCCGAGGCCCCCGCGTCGAGGGCACGCGCGATGTATCCGGGCCGGTCGAAGGCCGTGAGCATGAGGGTGCGGCAGGCCGGTGCCCGGGTGGTCAGTTCGCGGGCCAGGGCCAGTCCGTCCATGCCGGGCAGGTCGATGTCGAGGAGGGCGACGTCCGGCGCGTTCCGCTCGGCGGCCTCCAGTGCAGCGTGTGCGTCCGCCGCCTGGCCCACCACTGCCAGGCCGAACTCGGCGTCGAGCAGGGCCACCAGGCCGGCGCGCACCACCTGCATGTCTTCCACGACGAGGATCCTGATCACAAGGTCCGCAGCTTACGGGGTGCGCTGCGGTCCCGTTTCAGGTCCGATCTTCTGTTCGCCGTCTTCTCCGTCCCTCCTTGATCTCGTTCGCGGAGCCGACCGCGATGCCGACACCCAGAGCGATCTCGAGCACTCCCACGAGCGCGAACCAGTTCCCCTCGTCAAGCCTCCCCCATCCGCTCGAGAGCATGAAGGGCACGAAAAAGAGGAGGGAGGTCAACTTGTACCGCATGTCCCCGCCTTCACGTTCTCCTGCCCCGGCCGGCCCGGGCCGGCCCGGTGACAAGAGCAGGGGCCCTGCCTGGGACTCCGTATCCGGTGAGCGCTCAGGAGGGTGCCCACGGAAGTCACTGCGAAGACGACGGCGCCTTTGTGAGGGGCGTCACTGGGGACAACACCGAAGCGCAGCAGAGTCAGCAACAGGACCGTCCCCGCGCCACACCACAGGAGAGCCCTGAGAACGAGCCCGGAGCAGATGCCGCGTACGGCTGCGTCTCGCTTTCTCGTGCGTGCCCGCCCGGTCACCAGATGCCGCCCGCTGTGCGTACGTAGAGCATCAGTCCCACGAGGGTCAGCCAGGCGACCCACAGAAGGACCTTGGGCGTGGTGGGTACCTCTGCGGCCGTCCACCGATTCCACGTCACCACGAGAAGAAGGCTGTAGAGGCCCCAGACCATGGCGATGACGTGGCTCAGGGCGTAAGGGTCGAGGTGTTTCATGCGTGCTTTCCGGATCTCCGGTTCCTGATGCGGGTGGTGCCGACGAAGGCACCGCCCCCGCCGGCGGCCGGCGCAAGCGCTGCCCGGGCGGGGAGGCCGTCGCCGAGCCGGAGGGCCAGGGCCGCGCCCACCGCCACGATGCCCACGAGGATGAGCACGTCGAACGGTTTCACCGATCCTTCCTCTCTATCGTCGGACCTCATCGGACCAGGTCGGCGCGGTGCGGGGAAGTGAGATCTTCACAAGACGCGGCGGCGGGCCGGTGCGGGGCGCAGGACGCGCGGGGAGCCCGTCGTACGCCCCCCGCATCAACCGATCGGCTGATGCCCCTTCGAGCGCGACGGCCGATGTGCGGACCCCCGCCCGCACGGGAGGCTCCTGGCATGTCGGTCATAGAAGTCAGTGAGTTGCGCAAGTCCTACGGGGGCCGCGCCGTCGTCGACGGTGTCTCGTTCGCCGTCGAGGAGGGGGAGATCTTCGGCATCCTCGGCCCGAACGGCGCCGGCAAGACCACCACCGTCGAGTGCGTCGAGGGGCTGCGCGTCCCCGACGCGGGACGCATCCGGGTCACCGGGCTCGACCCGGTCGCCGACCACGAGGCGGTGACCCACGTCCTCGGCAGCCAGCTCCAGGAGAGCGAGCTGCAGGCGAAGCTCACCGTGCGCGAGGCGCTGGAGCTGTACGCCGCCTTCTACCCGAAACCCGCCGACTGGCGCGTCCTCGCCGAGCGGCTGGGCCTCACCGGCAGGCTCGGTACGCGCTTCGCCAAGCTCAGCGGAGGTCAGAAGCAGCGCCTGTCCATCGCGCTGGCCCTGATCGGCAACCCGAGGGTCGTCGTGCTCGACGAGTTGACCACCGGGCTCGACCCGCGCGCCCGCCGGGACACCTGGGAGCTCATCGAGGAGGTGCGGGCGGGCGGCGTCACCGTGCTGCTGGTCACGCACTTCATGGAGGAGGCCCAGCGGCTGTGCGACCGGATCGCGGTCATCGACCGGGGACGCGTCGCCGCACTGGACACCCCGGCCGGGCTGATCCGCCGCTCGGCCGGCGCGACGGTCATCAGCTTCACCCCGTCGGCGCCCTTGGACGACGCCGAACTGTCGGCGCTGCCCGCCGTGACGTCCGTCGAGCACAAGGACGGGCGGATCACGCTCGCCGGCACGGACGAGACCGTCAACGCCGTCATCACCCTGCTCGCCCGCAGCCGCGTCACGGCCCACCAGCTCCGCGTCACCGACGCCACGCTGGACGACGCCTTCCTCGACCTCACCGCCACCACCGAAGCCACCGTCCCCGGAGCCGCCCGATGAGCACCGTCACGCAGCACAGTTCCAGGACGGCCGCCACCGCCGTGCTGAAGACCGAGGCCCGCCTCTTCGGCCGCGAACCCGGCATCCTCTTCTGGGTGCTGGGGTTCCCCACCCTGCTCCTGGCGATCCTCGGCGCCATCCCGTCCTACCGCGAGGCACAGGACTCGTTCGCCGGCCTGCGGGTCATCGACATGTACGTTCCGGTGGCCGTACTGCTCGGCATGATCGTCGCCGGCTGCCAGGCCATGCCCCCGGTCGTCACCACCTACCGCGAGCGCGGCATCCTCCGCCGCATGTCCACGACGCCCGTACGGCCCTCCGCGCTGCTCGCCGCCCAGACGGGTCTGCTCGGGACGGCCGCCCTCGTCTCGGTGCTGCTCTCGCTCGCCGTGGGCCGGCTGGTGTACGACGTGGCGCTGCCCGGGCAGGTGTTCGGCTACGCCCTGGCCCTGTTGCTCGGGCTCGCCGTCTCCTTCGCGCTGGGCGCCCTGCTCTCGGCGCTGTGCCCCACCACGAAGATCGCGACCGCCGTCGGCTCGGTCGTCCTCTTCCCGATGATGTTCACCGCGGGTCTCTGGATGCCCGTGCAGACCATGCCGGACGTCCTCGCCCGGATCGTGGAGGCGACCCCGTTCGGCGCCGCCTCCCAGGCCCTGGCCCAGGCCGCGGCCGGCGACTGGCCGGCCTGGTCCCACCTGGGTGTGCTCGCCCTGTGGACCGCCGTCCTGACGGCCGCGGCCGTGCGCTGGTTCCGCTGGAGCTGAGGGGCCCGTGCACACTGTGCCCATGAAGGACGAGTGGCAGGTGGAACGGCGCCGGGCGCTCCTGGAGTACTGGGGGCCGTACCTCCTCCTGGCGTTCGGGCTGGTCCTCACCGGCGTCACCGGCGGCGAGCTGGGCATGGGCCGGGCCGAGTGGACCGCCACCGCCGTCCTGGCCGCCGCCGCCCTCGCCCTGCAGCTCGTCTGGCAGCGCAGCGGTGCGCCGCAGCCGTCGGCCGCGGGAGCCTGGTACTTCTTCACCCGCTGGGCGATCACGGCGGCCTTCACGTGGTTCGCCCCGTTCCTCGGCTTCTACGCCATCCTCGGCTACTTCACCGCCGACCGGCTGCTGCCCCCGCGGCTGGCGAAGTGGGGGCTCTTCGCCACCGCGGCCGTCATGGCCGGTTCGAACATCGGCGGCTTCTCCGTACTGCGCTCGACGGGCCTCCTGGCGGTGTACGGGGCGCTGTTCTGCGCGCACGTCTTCCTCGTCCTCGTCTTCACCCACCTCGCCGAGAAGGAGGCGGAACAGTCCGAGGCCCGGCAGCGGACCATCGACGAGCTGGAACGCACCAACGCGGCCCTGCACCAGGCCCTCGACGAGAACGCGGCCCTGCACGCCCAGCTCGTCGCCCAGGCGCGGGAGGCGGGCGTCGCCGACGAGCGGCGCCGGATGGCCGCCGAGATCCACGACACCATCGCGCAGGGGCTGACCGGGATCATCGCCCAGCTCCAGGTCGTGGCGAACGCCCCCGACCCCGAGACCGCACGCGTCCACACCGACCGCGCGGCCGACCTCGCCCGCCACAGCCTCGGCGAGGCCCGCCGCTCCGTCCACAACCTCGCGCCGGTCGCCCTGGAGCACGACGGACTGCCCGAGGCACTGAAGAAGACGGTCACCGAGTGGGGTGAACGGAGCGGCGCACGCGCCGAGTTCACGCTCACCGGCACGGCGGAGCTGCTGCACGAGGAGGTCTCGGCGACACTTCTGCGCATCCTCCAGGAGGCCCTCTCGAACGCCGCACGCCACGCGGACGCCACCCGCCTCGGCGTGACGCTCAGCTTCATGGACGACGAGGTCACCCTGGACGTCCGCGACGACGGCCGGGGCTTCGACCCGCTCGCCCTCCCGCCGCGCACCGGCACCGGCGGCTTCGGTCTCGACGGCATGCGGGCCCGTGCCGAACGCATCGCCGGCTCGCTCTCCGTGGAGTCCGAACCGGGCTTCGGGACGGCCGTGTCGGCGCGCGTACCCTTGGTCCACCATGACTGATCACGCGACCGACGAGGCGGCCGTCTCCCTGCTGATCGTCGACGACCACCCCGTCGTACGGGACGGCCTGCGGGGCATGTTCGCGTCGGCGCCCGGCTTCACGGTCCTCGGGGAGGCGCCCGACGGCGTGGCGGCCGTGGCGCTCGCCGCCTCGCTCGACCCGGACGTGATCCTGATGGACCTGCGCATGCCCGGCGGCGGCGGGGTCGACGCCATCACCGAGCTCACCCGGCGCGGCGCCCGCGCGAAGGTGCTGGTCCTCACGACGTACGACACGGACTCCGACACCCTCTCCGCGATCGAGGCGGGCGCGACGGGCTACCTGCTGAAGGACGCGCCGCGCGACGAGCTGTTCGCGGCGGTGCGGGCGGCGGCGGAGGGCCGTACGGTGCTGTCCCCGGCCGTGGTCTCCCGCCTGGTCTCGGCGGTCCGCGCGCCCCGTTCGACCGGTCCCGGCAACGAGAACCTCTCCGGCCGTGAGCGGGAGGTCCTCGCCCTGGTGGCCCGGGGCGCCTCCAACCGCGAGATCGCCCGCGAGCTGTTCATCAGCGAGGCCACGGTGAAGACCCACCTGACCCACCTGTACGGCAAGCTCGGCGTGAACGACCGCGCGGCGGCGGTGGCGACGGCGTACGAGCGGGGCATCCTCGGCGGCGGCCGGGCGCACTGAGCGCCCACCGGCTCACCACTCCTCGCGCAGCGCCCGCAGCACGTCCTCGGTGCTCCGGGCGGGTGCCGCCTGGGCGCTCAGCCGGTCCAGTGCCTCG
The DNA here is from genome assembly GCF_034105845.1 of Streptomyces sp. CRN 30. Taxonomy (NCBI): domain Bacteria; kingdom Bacillati; phylum Actinomycetota; class Actinomycetes; order Kitasatosporales; family Streptomycetaceae; genus Streptomyces; species Streptomyces sp. CRN 30. The sequence goes on from NZ_JAVRHI010000507.1 coordinate 41,346, forward strand.
CGGTGGACCATGACGTCGGCCGGCTTGTCGAGGTAGGCGGCGCCCGCCAGGCCGCCGAGGTAGACGATGTCGGGCAGCTCGGGGGCGCGGAACCGGAAGAGGTGGAACGCGCCGGACCGCAGTGCCGGATGCGGGCCGTGCCCGAACGGCATGACCTGGACGGTGACGTGCGGCAGCCGGCCGAGCTCGATCAGATGGTCCACCTGGGCCCGCATCACCCCGGCACCCCCTACCGGCCGGCGCAGCACCGTCTCGTCCAGGACGACCCACACGCGGGGCGGTACCGGGCGGGACAGCAACTCCTGGCGCCGCATGCGCAGGGCCACCCCGCGCTCCGTGACCTTAGGCGGCGCCTGCGGGTCCCCGGCGCTCAACTGGGCGCGGGCGTACGCCTCGGTCTGCAGCAGCCCCGGGACGAACTGCGCCTCGTAGGCGCGGATGGTCAGGGCCGCCTGCTCCAGGCTGAGGTACGCGGCGAACCAGTCCGGCAGGACGTCCCGGTAGGTGTGCCACCAGCCGCGCTTGTTCGCCTCGCGGACCGAGGTCAGGAACGTGTCGATCTCCAGCCGGTCGCCGACGCCGTAGACCTGCAGCAGCTTCTCGACGTCGGGCAGCCGCAGCCGGGCCACCTTGGCGGACTCCATCCGGCGGATCGTGGAGTGGCTGACGCCGATCGCCGCCCCCGCCTCCTTGTACGTCAGACCGGCCCGGCCGCGCAGCACTCCCAGCTGTCTGCCGAGGATCATGCGCAGCACGGAGGGGGCGCCGCCCCAGTCGGTCTCCGCGGTCACGACACATCCCCCCTCACGTCCGCACGCCGGGTGACGGGACCAGAGTCTGTCACGATCGTCCGCCGCCGGGAGCCGGTCGCGGGCAGCCTGCGTCCGGCGCCGCGGCCGGCTCCGTGCAAATTTCAACTTGCCGGTTGCGGGCCTTTGTCGGCAGGTGCCAGAGTGGTCGTGCCGCCTTGCCCGGTGAGCGAAGAGGACGGCCGGTCCGTGGGGGGAGACGGGTCCGTGCCGCGCCGCTTCCCCGCACCGAGCTGCCGCGACGCCGCAACGCCGCGGTGTCCTCGCGGCGCCCCGCGCCCTGCCGGCGAGCTGACGAAAGGCGAACGGCGATGGCTCCGCCCTCCCTCCCCCGGCCGCCGGGCCGGCCGACCGGTGCGTCCCGCCCGTCATCGGCCGACGGCCCGCACGGGGCCGCCCCGCTCGCGTCCGTGCCGCCGCAGGTACCGGGTCCGCGGATCCCGGCCGCCCCGCCGGAGACCCGTCACAGCGGGACGTTCGACCTGCCCGCGACGCCCGCCTCGGTGGGACCGGCCCGCCGGGCCGTACGCGCGCTGCTGGACGCGTGGGGCGTCGACGACGACACCGGCGACGGCGCCGTCCTGGTGATCTCCGAGCTCGTCACCAACGTGCTGACGCACACCGGCAGCGTGCGGATCGTGTGCCGGCTGCACCGGGCCGGCGGACGGCTCCACATCGAGGTCGAGGACCAGAACGGCGGCGGACCCCGCCCCGCACGACGGCAGCCGGGGGACGACGACCAGAACGGTCGCGGGCTCGTGCTGGTCGGAGCGCTGAGCCGGAACTGGGGCGTCAGGGACACCGCCCACGGCTCGGGACACGTGGTCTGGGCCGAACTGGCCTGCGCGGACGACGGACCGTCCCCCGTGGAGACGGAACCACCCGCGACGACCGCTGCCTCCCCGGTGCTCGCCCTGCCGGCGGTCGCGTTGCCGGTGCGGGCCGCCGAGCTGCCGTCGCGGGAGGTCGCGCTGTGGTCGGCGGGGGCGCACCGACCGCCGCCGTGGCAGACCGTGTCACCGCCCGGACCGGTCGTACGTCCCTGAGCGGGGGGCGGCGACCGTACGCTGGTGTGTGGCCGAGGCGGACGAGGACGACAGGGGGACGGCGACGGTGGACGACCGGGGGACGACGTCGGCGCGGGACGGGGACGGGATCGACGTGCTCGTTCTCGGCGGGGCCGGTGTCGACACGATCGTGTACGTGCCCGAACTGCCGCTGCCCCTCGCCGACAGCCACATGGTGCCCGCCATCGAGACCCGCGCCGGGCAGACCGGTGACTTCGTGACCGTCGGGCTGCACGCGCTCGGGCTGCGCACCCACCACCTCGACATGCTCGGCGACGACCACGAGGGCGAACTGGTCCGCGCGCTGCACCGGGAGCGCGGCATCCCGCTCACCGAGGTGCTCCTGCCCGCCGGCACGAAGCGCGCGGTGAACCTGGTCGGGCCGGACGGGCGGCGCCTTTCGCTGTACGACAGCACGCGCGCGCGGGACGCGGACCGGCTGCCGCCGGACACCGTACGGGCCCTCGCCGTGAACGCCCGCCACGTCCACGTCTCCCTCACCCAGCCCTGCGTCCACACCCTGCCGCTGCTGGAGGAGCTGAGGACCGGGACGGCCGGGACGGGCGGCCCCGGGCCGACCGTCTCCACGGACCTGCACGACTGGGACGGCGCGGACCCGTACCACGAGCCCTTCGCCCTCGCGGCCGACGTGGTGTTCCTGTCGGCCGCCGCGCTGCCGGAGCCCGAGAAGACCATGCGGCGGATCGCCGAGCGGGGCCGGGCCCGGACGGTCGTCGTCACGGCCGGCGCCGAGGGGGCGTACCAGCTCGTCGACGGGGAACTGAGCCATGTCCCGGCCGTCGAGCCCGCCGCTCGCGTCGTCGACTCCAACGGCGCCGGCGACGCGTTCGCGGCGGGGTACCTCTTCGGCATGCTGACCGGCGAGCCGCCGTCGCGGTGCGGACTGTACGGGGCGATCGCGGGGGCCCACGCCTGCACCGTACCGGCGACCGTCACCCATCCCGTCGCACGGGAGGAGCTCCTCGCACGGGCCGCGCGGGCCCGGCCGAGGGGATGACACGGGTCCTCGGGGCGTCAGTTGCCGGCCGTCGTCGCGAGGCGGGCCTCCGCCTGCTTCCTGGCCGCCTCCAGGACGGCCAGCAGGACCTCCTTGCTGGACGCCCGTTCGCGTACGTCGCAGAGGACGACCGGGGTCGACGGGTCCAGGTCGAGGGCGTCGCGGACCTGCGCGGCGGTGGCCTCCCGGCGCCCGTCGAAGCAGTTCACGCCCACCGCGAAGGGGATCTCGCGCGCCTCGAAGAAGTCGATCGAGGCGAACGAGGCGTCCAGCCGGCGGGTGTCCGCGAGGACGACGGCGCCCAGCGCCCCGCTGCACAGGTCGTCCCACATGAACCAGAAGCGGTCCTGGCCGGGCGTGCCGAACAGGTAGAGCACCAGTTCGGGCGCGATCGTGATGCGCCCGAAGTCCATGGCGACGGTGGTGGCCGTCTTCTTCTCCACGCCCGCCAGGTCGTCCACACCGACGCTCGCCGCGGTGATCCGCTCCTCGGTCTCCAGCGGCGCCACCTCGCTCACCGACCCCACCATGGTGGTCTTGCCCACGCCGAACCCGCCCGCGATGAGGATCTTCAAGGCGGTCGGCAGGAGCGGTTCAGAGCTGACGGATACCATCCATCACCCTTTCGATGAGTTCCACGCTCGGCTGCTCACTCAGCTCGGGCGGGGACTGGACAATGATCAGCTCGGCGTTGAGCAGGTCGCCGCAGAGCACCTTCACCACGCTGACCGGCAGGTCTAACTGACCGGCGATCTCGGCCACCGCCACCGCGCGATCGCGGCACAGGGCGAGGATCGCCATCGACTCCGGTTCCAGATTGTCCTGTTCGTACGCGCGCTCCTGCCGCGAGACGACCAGCGTGATCAGCGTGAAGTGGTGCCGGCTGTGCCGGGTCCGGCCGCCGGTGATGGCGTACGGCCGGACGTGGCGCCCGGCCTGCTCATCGTCGAGCCAGCGAGGCTCACGCATCCTGGGCGTACCCGGCCGGCGTCCCCACGCGCGGCTCGGCGGACAGGTACTTGCCGACCTGCTTGACCAGGGTGCCCATCTCGAACGCCATCATCCCGACGTCGACCTCCTCCGAGGCTATGGCCGCCAGTCGCGCGCCCCGGCCGGCCGCGGTGACGAAGAGGAACGCGCGCTCCATCTGGATGACCGTCTGCTGGACCTCTCCGCCGTGGAAGTGCCGCGCCACGCCCCGGGCCAGACTGTGCATGCCCGAGCCGACCGCGGAGAGGTGTTCCGCGTCGTCCCGGCGGATGTCTCTCGACTTGCCGATGAGGAGGCCGTCACCGGACAGCACGACGGCGCAGCGGATCTCCGGTATCCGTTCCACCAGCCCGTCCAGGAGCCAGTCCAGCTGGGGACCGGAGTGTACCTGCTCAGTCATCCTAGAAATTTCCTCACAGTTAGTCGGCGCCGCGGGTGCGCCGGTCCGCCGGCGCATCGGGTGAGGTGCGCCGAGTCAGGGCGCCCGCAGGCGCGCGTCAGTGAGCGCCAGGGTCTCGCGGCGCCTTCCGGTCGTCCGTGCCGTCCGGCCCGCCGTCCTCGGAGAACCGGGCCCGCTTCAGCCCCTGCTGGATGGCGAGCATCGTGCGGGCGGAGGCGTCCGGGGAGAGGCCGTTCGCCCTGTCGGGGCTGTCGTTCTGGTGGTCCGCCTCCTTGCGCAACTGCTGGGCGAGGCTGGCCCCCCGGGTCCGCTGCGGCAGGACCGTGGGCGTGCTCAGCGGACCGGTCGCCTCCTGGGCTGGCCGTGCGGCCGAGGTGCCCGGGGCCGCCGCGGGGGCGGACGTACGGCCGTCCCGCGCGCCGGACTCGGCGCGGTGCGCGGGGTGTTCCTGCGGCGCCGCCCACGCGGCCGCGGAAACGTTTCGGGAGCCCGGCGTGTGCTCCGGCGCGGGCGGCAGCAGGCCCGCGCCCCCGTAGTCGGGGAACCCGCTGTGGTCCGGCGTCCGGGAGTGCGTCAGGACCTCCGGGGCAGGCGTCCGGGCGGTCGCCCCGGAGCCCGCGTTCGTACCGGAGTGCGCGGCCGTACCCGCGCTCACGGTGCCCGCGCCACCCGGGACGGCACCGACGGCCGGGCCCGCGAGCGCCGTTCCGGACACCGCGGAGGCCGCGGCGGCCGCCGGGGCGCCGGTTCTCCCGTCCGCCGGTATGCCGGTCCGCTCGCCGGACTCCCGCACGGCCCGGTTCTGCGCCGCGGCCGCCGACTGCAGCTGGTCCAGGACCGGCGACTCGATGTCCTCCAGCAGGTCGGCCGGCAGCAGCACGACGACGAGCGTGCCGCCGTACACCGACTCGCGCAGCTCCACCTTGATCTTGTACCGCTCGGCGAGCCGCGCCACCACGAAGTGGCCGAGGCGCGGGTCCTCGCCCAGCGCGGTCATGTCGACCTTGGGCGGGTGCGCGAGCAGGTGGTTGGCCTTCTCGCGCAGGTCCTCCGGCATGCCGAGGCCGTGGTCCTCGACGTGCACGGCCAGCCCCTTGGCCACCCGGGTGGCGCTGATGAACACCTGGGTGTCCGGCGGGGAGAAGCTGGTGCCGTTCTCGATGAGCTCGGCGAGCAGGTGGGTGACGTCGGCGACGGCCCGGCCGGTCAGCGCGAGACGCAGGTCCGCGGGCAGGTTCTTCACCTTGACGCGGGTGTACGACTCGGTCTCGGCGACCGCGCTGCGCATCACGTCGGTGATGGAGACGGGGGCGGTCATCCGGCGGCTCGGCGGCGAACCGGAGAGGATGACCAGGTTCTCCGCGTGCCGCCGGACCCGGGTGGCGAGGTGGTCGACCTTGAAGATGTCCTTCAGCAGGTCGGAGTCCTCGTGCTTGCGCTCCAGGTCGTCCAGGAGCGAGATGAGGCGGTGGATGAGGATCTGGGTGCGCCGGATGAGCTGGGAGAAGACCTTCTCGGTCCCCTCGCGGCCGAGGTTCTGCCGTACGGCGGTGTCGGCGGCGACATTGCCCAGGTGGGTGATGGCCGCGCCGAGCCGTGCCAGTTCGTCGTCCGCGGTCTGCTGCTCGGGGGCGAGCGGCTGCGGTTCGACGCGCTCGCCGCGCTCGATGCGGGACATCAGCTGCGGCAGCCGGACGCCCGACAGCTCCTCGGTCCTCTTCTGGAGCTCACAGATGCGGTCCAGGGCTCTGCGCCGGCCGCGCAGCGCCAGCAGCGCCCCGCCGACGAGCGCGGCGAGGGTGGCGGCGGTGCCGAGCAGCAGGCCGAGCAGCAGGTCGCCGGCCCGGTCCGAGGCCTCGTCGGAGACGCCCCGCACCGAGTCCGCGCCCAGCGACTGCAGACCGCCCACGACGCTGTCGGCGGCGTCCGGCCAGGACGAGGCCTGCCGGGGCAGCGGCAGACCCGTGCCGCCCGCGTCCTGGACGGCGTTCTCGATGACGCCGATGGACGTCCACTGCCGGCTGCCGGTGATCTCCCCGTAGCCGGCGGCGCCGCCCGCGGGCAGGTCACGGGAGGTCAGTGAGGCCCGCAACTCCTGCTGCACCGCCAGGTACTGGAGGAACCGGGAGCGCGTGGTGTCGCTCATCTCCTCCGCGGGCAGCGCCCCGGAGATCAGCGCGTCCTCCCGGGCGAGCATCTCGGTGAGCCGTACCAGGGCGGTGGTGGCGGCACCGGTCCCGGCGAGGGCGGCGTCCTCGCTGCGCAGCGCGGCGGCGATCAGATCGGTGCCGCCGGCGACGGCGCCGGTGAAGAACTGGAAGGTGTCCGCACTGTTCAGGCTGCGGTCGTCGACGGCCTCACGCCGCTCGGCGAGCTCGTCCAGCGCCTGCCCGAGCCGCTCGCCGCCGCCGCTGAGCGCGGCGGTGCCGAGGGCGGTGGAGGCGGCGCCGCGGTACGCCGCGACGGCATCGTCCGTCGCCCCCCGGGCCGCGTCCAGCTCCTCGCGGGCGGCCCCGGTGCGGTCGCCCTGCCAGACGGAGGTGTGGCGGCGCTCCTCCTGCAGCCGGGTGACGAGCTCCTGCGCCGGGCCGGCGACCGAGGAGGCCCGGTCCGACTCGGTCCGCAACTGGAGCTGTTCGTCGATCAGTCCGGCCGCCGTGTAGCCCCACACGCCGGTGGCGAGGACCGCGGGGACGACGAACGGCACGACGAACGAAAGCCGGAGATTCTTGCGAGAGGCGGACCGATGACGTGTCCGCCGGTCGCGGGTGCCTGGCATCTGATTCCTCGTACGACAGCGGAACACTGGTGACGGTAGGGGCGGTGGTGCGCGTGCCCGAGATCCCCCGCGCGCCGCCTTGACACAGACCTGGCAAATGTCAGCGGCGGTGTGAACCGTACCAGGCCCACGGCTCACCGTCAGCATCCGCTTGACCACAACTGAAGTGCTGTTCCGGCCAGTTGACGGCAATCACAGGAGCGACAGTAGTTTCGGGGTGTAAAGTGCCTGGGCCGACCCTATACCGGCTACCACATCGAAGTAGATCGATGTCAGTTCGGGGTCCGTCTGTACCGCTCTCAGCAGGGACAACCGCTGTGCGTGCGGGTCGAGCCGGGCGGCCGCCAGCGTGGCCTCGTAGCCCGGGGCGAGCGCGGTGTCGCGGTCGTCGGCGAACGCCCGCAGGGCCGCATCGAGCCGTTCCGGACCGTCGCCCAGAACGGGTCCGGTGTGCTGTGCGAGTGATTCCGCTTGCCGGAAACCGTCGCTGATGCCGCGCGCGGTGATGGAGTCCTTGTGGTGCCCGGAGTCGCCGACCAGGACCCAGCCGGGACCGGTGGCCTGCCGGAAGAAGTTCCGCTGGTCGCCCGTCCCGCGCAGCCGCTCGACCGGCTGCCTGCCCCGCAGCCGTTCGTACAGCTCCGGCGCGGTGACGCGGATCTGCTCCAGGTACGCGGTGAACGCGTCGGCCCGCACCTCGTCGAACCGGGACTGCGGGAAATAGGCGAGGACCAGCGTCGCGCCGTCGTTGGTCGCGACCGCCGCGACCCAGGACCCGACCCCCTCGTACAGCTCGAGGCCGGCCGGGACGTCCGTCCAGTACGTGTAGTAGGCGCAGGTCAGCCGGGCGTCCTCCACTGTGAACCGCGCCCCGGCCAGCCCGGCGACGGTGGAGCGCATGCCGTCGGCGCCGATCACCAGGCGGGCGCGTTCGGTGAAGGCCCGTCCGGCGTGCCTGCCCTCGACGCCGACGACCCGGCCCGCGTCGTCGCGCAGCAGGCCGGTCACCGCGCAGCCCTCGCGGTACTCGGCGCCGGCCGCGACCGCCGCCCGCACCAGCACGGGATCCAGGACGGGCCGCCGGGGCGCGAACCCGGCGCGCTGGCCCTCGACGCCCCGGGCGCACCCTTCCAGCCGGATGTCCGTGCCCGTCACCTCGTAGCGGACGTGGGTGAGGGGCGGGCAGCCGGAGGCGCGCACGGCGTCGAGCAGCCCCCAGCGGGCGAGGGCGGCGACGCCGGGCTGGTGGACGAGGTGGGTGGAGAGGACGTCGGAGCCGAGCGTGCCCTTGTCGAGCAGGAGCACCCGGTGCCCGGCGCGGGCCAGCAACAGGGCGACGGGGGCCCCGGCGCAGCGCGCGCCGACCACGATGGCGTCGTACATGGGGAAGTGCCTCACTTGCGGGTAGGAGCGAGGGAACGAGGAGGAACGGGACGCGGCGGGGCGGCTCAGACGGAGCGGGAGAGCGTGCTGAGCAGGGCCCGGCGGTCGATCTTGCCGTTGATGTTCAGGGGCAGCGCGTCGAGGACGGAGATCCGGCGCGGCAGCATGTACGGCGGCAGCCGGTCGCCCAGGCCCGCGTAGATCCGGTCGGGCACGCAGCCGGCGCCGCTGACCACGGCCTGGAGCTCCGGCTCGCCGTCCGGGGCGGGCACGGGGAGGACGACCGCGTCCCGCACGCCGTCCTGTTCGCGCAGCATGGCCTCGATCTCCCCCAGTTCGATCCGGTGACCCCTGATCTTCACCTGGTGGTCGGTGCGGCCGAGATGGACCAACTGGCCCTCACGCAGGACCACTCGGTCCCCCGTGCGGTACCAGGCCGTCCCGTCGGGCTGGCGCGCCTCGTCGAGACCCAGGAAACGGCCGATGTTGTTCACCGGGTCCAGGTAGCCGGGGAAGCGCTGCGGGCCGCGCACGCACAGTTCGCCGTGGTCGGCCGGCCGGCCGTCCCCGTCCAGCAGCAGGAAGTCCAGCGTCGGGTGGCAGCGGCCGATGGGGGCGGTGCCGTTGGGGGTCGCGGGCCAGTCGGCCGGGTCGGCGGGGAAGCGGTACGCGGTGCAGGAGACGGTCAGCTCGGTGGGTCCGTACAGCACTTCGAGAGCGCTCTGCGGCGCGGCTTCCCGCCATTCGCGGGCCGCGGCCAGGGTGAGCGGTTCGCCGCCGAAGACGCTCCACCGCAGCGTCGGCATGGAGCCGGGCTCCAGGGTGCCGAGCCGGGAGGCGAAGGTGATCAGCGACGGCACCGAGAACCAGTGCGTCAGGCCCAGCGCGTTGACCGTCCGCACCGGGGACAGCAGCTGGCTGCGGGCCGGCACGACCAGCGTCCCGCCGCCCGCCCAGGCCACGAAGAGGTCGTGCACCGCGGCGTCGAAGGTGAGCTCGAAGGTCTGGGAGAGCCGGCTGCCGGGTCCGATGCCGTACCGGGGGGCGAGGTGGCCGATGTTGGCGCCGATGTTCCGGTGGGTGATCGGCACCCCCTTCGGGGCGCCCGTGGAGCCGGAGGTGAAGATGATGTACGCGAGGTCGTCGGGGCCGGGCCGGGGGTGGTCGGCGCCGACCACCGGACCGGCCGGGAGGGCCGCGAGGTCGTCGGGGGTGAGGACGAGCCGGGGGACCACCGGGGCGGGGCCCGGCGTGTCGGCGAGGACCAGGTCCAGGCCCGCCGCCCGCACGATGTCCGCGGTCCGCCCGGCCGGGTGCTCCGGGTTGAGCGGGACGACGGTCGCCCCGGCCCGCAGGATCGCCAGGTACCCCGCGTACGCGAGCACCGAGCGGCTCGCCAGCAGGCCGATCCGCCGCGGCGGGACACCGGCCCCCGCCGCGGCCAGCCGGGCCGCGATCCGCTCGGCGAGGTCCCGCAGCCCGGCGTAGGTGTACCGGTCCGCGCCGATCTCCAGGGCGACGGCGGTGTCGCCCAGCTCGTCGGCGGAGCGGGCGAACCAGGCGTACAGGTCCTCGGGCGGCCGGCCCGGACGCACCGGGCCGAGCGGTTCCCCGGCTCCGTCCTCCTCGCCGCAGCGCGACGGCGTCCCGCTGCTCACGCCGCGGCCCCCAGCGCCCGCGTCCACGCGCGCAGTTCGCCCACCGTGCGCAGCCGGCCGAACTCCTCGGGATCGATCTCCCGGCCGGAGCGCTTCGTCAGCTCCACCACGATGCGCAGCCTGGCGAGCGAGTCGATGCCTATCTCGGTGAGGGTGGAGCCGTCGTCGAAGCCGGTGCGGGCGTGCTCGCGCAGGACCCAGGAGGACAGGTCGCCGCCGCCGTCGTCGGAGCGCCGGTCGCCGGGCCAGTACCGCTCGGTCTGCCAGGGGTAGAGGGGGAGCGGCACGTAGTGGCCGCGCTTGCCGAACTCCGCGCCCCAGTCCACGTCCAGTCCGGCGCGGTAGCGGTCGGCGGCCTGCGAGGTGTGCACCGGACCGGCGTGCGGACCGGTGAGCGCCGCGGCCAGCTCCTCGTGCGAGGCGCCGACGACGGCCAGCCGGCAGGCGTGGTGCTGGCGGCGGGTGGCCGCGCTGAAGCAGATGTCGCGCACCGCGTGGGCCGTGCCCGGGCCGCCGGGGCGCAGGTACTCGGCGTACGCGCGGGTGAGGGCGGTGAGGGCGGCGGGGGTGCGGGCGGACAACGGGAGCACGTACGCCCTGCGCGGCCTGAGCGCCTTGACACGGACTCTCGGCGGGTCGGCCTGGCGCAGCACCACATGGGCGTTGAGCGCGGAGGAGCCCTGTCCGGAGACGCCCACGACGGCCGGGCGGCCCCGGTCGGGCAGGTCCTGGAGCGCGCGCGGGATCACCACCGGCAGCCGCTGCCAGTCGACCCGGGGGCTCGGGGTGCGCAGGTGCAGACTGGCCGGCACCTGTCCGTGCTCCAGGCACAGCACCGCCTTGAGCAGCCCGGTGAGCCCGCCGGCGGCCTCGGCGTGGCCGACGTTCGTCTTCACGGAGCCCACCAGCAGGGGCCGGTCGGCGGGACGGCCCGCGCCCAGCACCTCGCCGAGCGCGGTCAGCTCCAGCGGGTCCAGGACGGGGGAGCCCGACCCGTGCGCCTCCACGTAGTCCACCTCGGCGGGGTCGAGGCCGGCGTCCTCGTACGCCCAGCGCAGCACCTCGATCTGCCCGGTGAGCGAGGGGTTGAGGACGGAGTCGCTGGTGCCGCCGTCGTTGCCGATGGCGCTGCCCTGGATGACGGCGCGCACCCGGTCGCCGTCGGCGAGGGCGGCCCGGAGCGGTTTCAGCACCACCACGCCGACCGCGTCGCTCGGCGCGTGGCCGTCGGCGCCCGCGTCGCCGAACCTGCTGCGGCCGTCGGCGGACATGGACCCGGCCGCGGTCATCACGACGCCTTCGTCCGGGCGCAGTCTGAGGTTCACCCCGGCGGCCAGGGCCAGCGGACTCTCCCCGGCGCGCAGGCTCTGCACCGCCTGGTGCACGGCGGTGAGCGACGAGGAGCACGCCGTGTCCACGACGACGCTGGGGCCGCGGAGGTCGAGGAAGTGCGACAGCCGGGCGGAGAGCAGGGAACGGAAGTTGAGCAGCTGGGACGCCGTCGCCGCCTGCGGTCCCCTGCGGAGCGCCAGCTCCAGGTGGTCCGCGCGGGCGTTGCCGACGAAGACGCCGGTGCGGCTGCCCGCGAGCAGGTCGGGGCGCTGGCCGGCGTCCTCCAGCGCCTCCCAGGCCGTCATCAGCAACAGCCGTTGCTGCGGGTCGAGTTCGACGGCCTCGGTGGCGGACATGCCGAAGAAGGCGGCGTCGAAGTCGGCCACGGCGACATGTCCGGCGCGGTGCCCGGCGAGCCGTCCGGGACCCGGGCGGGGGTCGTGGAGGGCGTCGGCGCCGTACCGGTCGGGTGGTGTCTCGCTGGTGGCGTCGACGCCGGCCCGCAGCAGGGACCACAGCTCATCGGCCCCGGAGGCGCCCGGCAGCCGGCAGGCCATGCCGATCACCGCGACCGACCGTGCGTCCACGTCCGACTTCTTCAACGCAACTCTCCTTCGCTGCTTCGTCGATGTGCGTGTGGGGGTGGCGCGCTTGACGTCCGCCCGGGGGTCGGAGGCCCCGTGGGGCGGATGGTGACAGGGATACGAGTGTGAGGTGAACCCCCGGACGCCGTCGTACCGGGGTCATCCTCGTTCGCAGCCGCCCAAGATGTTGATCTTGGCGTGAAATCGCCCGGGGTGCCGCGGTGCCCGGTGTCACGTGGCGGCGGGGTGCCCGCAGCTCGTACCGCACTTGGCACACCGGCCCCCGCTCTTCCTCCCAGGAGCACCGCACGCGTGATCGCCGAAATCCAGCCCACCGAAAGATTGTCTACGCAAAATCGTTTCCGCTTGAATTCCGCCCCAGGTTTGGCGGGAAGTGATCGGTCGATGTGAAACATGGAAATATTTAGACAGACTCCGAGATTGGGTACGTGTGACGGATGGGGCGGAAGTGGTGGCCGTCAGGCCCTTCACGTGGGAAACGTGATCAAGGCCGCTCCGCGGTACGGGTGTTCAGAGGGTGTGAAACGAGACGGGTTTTCACGGGAGGGGTGATCCGCGGAGTCCGATATTCTGCTTTCATCTGACCTCATGGATCCCCTCAAGACATCCGAGCAGTCGCGCATCGCGAGCGAGCAGCGCAAGCTGCGGCTGCAGGTTCTCGGCCTCAACAGCGTCGAAACAGAGGCCACGTTCGACCGCGTCGCCCGTCTTGCGGCCAGCTTCACCCAAGCCCCGCTGGCCATGGTGAACTTCATCAACGACGAGCGGCAGATGTTCCGCGGCATGTACGTGCCCACCGCGTCGCCCGAGGAGAAGGCGGACCCCGCGGGCGGCGGCATCGTCTTCGACCTCAGCAGCGTCGCCCGTGAGGCGCCCAACGACTACGGGTTCTGCCCCCACGTGGTGGCCCAGGGGTCCCAGCTCGCCCTCGAGGACGTCTTCGACTACCCGCGCTTCAAGGGCAACCCGCTGGTCAACGACATGGGTGTGCGCTCGTACCTGGGCACCCCGCTGCGCGACAACTCCGGCATGATCCTCGGCACCGTGTGCGTCGCCGACATGAAGCCGCGGGTCTGGGACCGCGAGATCCGCCAGGCCATGCAGGAGCTCTCCGAGACCCTGCTCGCCGACTTCAGGCTCCGCGACAGCCTCCTCGCCCAGCAGCAGGAGCTGTTCGCCGTGTTCGACGGCGCCCCGTTCCCCATCATGCTCACCGAGGGCGCCAACCACCTGCTGCGCTACGCCAACGGCAAGCAGGGCAACGCCTTCGGCATGGTGCCGCAGTTCAGCCCGGGCCGCGTCGCGCTGCCCGGTCTGGAGTCCGTCGGGGTCTTCAACGCCATGGACGAGGCCTTCCACACCGGCCGCGCGGCCACCCTGCCCCGGGTGCAGCTCAGCACGTACGACTCCGCGCAGCCGCAGGACTTCAGCTTCCTGTGCACCCCGGTGCGCACCTCGCCCGGCGCGCCCATCAGCGGCGTCCTCACCGTGGCCATGAACATCACGGGGCAGCCCTTCGCCGGCCACGAGCAGCAGGCGTTCGCCGCCAACGTGCAGGAGCGCTTCGAACGGCTGGGCTCGGGCAGCGCCGCGGGCGCGTTCCCGGGACAGCGGGTCTGAGCCGCTCCGGGGGGTTCCCGCGGGCCACCGGCGGCCGGTCGGCCGCTAGCGTGGGCGCATGGTGAGCGAAGGGGCCCCGGGGCCCGTGGAGACGGTGTGTCCGGGATGCGGCGGGTCCGGGGCCGAGGTGCGTACGGTCCCCGAGACCTGCGCCGACCCGGAGTCGGTGCGCGGCGGCCTGTCCGACCGGCTGGCGAGGCAGCCGGGCGTCACGTCCCGCTTCGACACCGGCCTGCACACCGTCGAGGGCCTGCTGCTGACCCTGGTGGGCGGCGCCCTCGCCCACGACGGCATCCAGCACGGCAAGCCGCTGCACACGGTCGGCGGCTCGCTGCTGGCGGTGCTCCTGTTCGCCGTCACGGTCAAGGTGGTCGTCGGCGAGATCCGCGAGCGGCGCGCGGTGGCGGCGGGGGAGCCGCGCGCCGACGCGCTGTGGCGCTCGGCGTCCTACTGCTCCGGGTGCGCGGCGGTGTTCTTCCCGGGCGGTGACCCCTGGCCCCACCCGATCACCCCCGAGCAGTTCAAGAAGTACGTGTGGACCGAGGCCGGGTTCCACGAGCAACTGAAGGAACTCGACGAGCGGGCCGCGGACGTGGCCCTGCCTCCGGCCCGCCCGGCGCGACCGGGGGGAGTATCGGACCATGCCTGACGCGCCCGCCGCCCCCGTGATCACCGCCGCCGACCCGGCGTCCTTCCCGTACGGCGTGCTGGCCGAACGCCATCCCGCGCTCATCCGCCGGGTGCGCGACGCCTTCCCGTACGGCCCCGACCGGCACCGTGCCCTGGACGCCCTGCTGGAGAGCGCCGTGGAGGGCACGGTCGAGGCACTGGACGGTGACGCGTGGTGGCGGGCGTGGGGTGTGGACGCGTACGTCGGCCGGTCCTGGTTCGAGGTGCCCTTCCTCTGGTCCGAGAGCTGGTTCTACCGCCGGCTGCTGCACGCCGTCGGCTTCTTCGGGCCCTCCCCGTGGCAGGGCGTGGACCCGTTCCGGCCCTTCAAGCTCGCCGAACTCGCCGGCCCCGAGGCCCGCGCGGAGATCGCCGCCCTGGACCGGCTGTCCGCCGCGGCCCCCGCGGAGCAGCGCACGGCCCTGCTGCACGGCTCGCTCTGGGGCAACCGCGCCGACCTCGGCTTCCGCCTCCAGCAGGCCGACGAGGACGACGCGGACGACGACGGGACGAACGCCGCCGAACTCGTCGCCGACGACGCCGGGACGCTGTGGCGGCTGCTCGACGGGGCCGGGACGCTGGTCCTCGTCGCCGACAACGCGGGCCGCGAACTCGTCCCCGACCTGCTCCTCGTCGACCACCTCCTGCTCCACGGCCACGTCCGGCGGGCCGTGCTGCACCTGAAGCCGTACCCCTACTACGTGTCCGACGCCACGACCGCCGACGTCGTCGACGCCGTACGGCACCTGACCGACGCCGGTACGGAGCAGGGCCGCCGCCTGTGGTCCGCGCTGGCCGACGGCCGGATCACCCTGCGCGCCCACCCCTTCTCCTGCGGCCCGCTGCCGTACGCGGACATGCCGGACGACCTGCGCGCGGACTTCGCCGCCGCGGACGTCACCGTCATGAAGGGCGACCTCAACTACCGCCGTCTGGTGGGTGACCGGATGTGGCCGCCGACCACGCCGTACGTGGAGGTGACGGCGTACTTCCCCGGCCCGGTCGCCGCCCTGCGCACCCTCAAGTCGGACGTGATCACCGGCCTCACCCCGGACACGGAGGCCCGGCTCGACGCCGCGGAGGGACACCGCTGGCGGACGAGCGGGACGCACGCGCTGATCCAGGTCCGTCCGTAGCCGGACCGGCCCGGCCCGGCCCGCCCGGCATATGGTCCGGTGCGCCCCGGTCTCGTCCTGGGCTACGCGGCCACCCCGCCCGGAGCGATCGCGCAAGGGGTGGCCGCGCTCGGCGAGGCGCTGCGTGACCTGGCCCGACACGTGCGGAAGGGGCGCTGGGGCGGGCCCCCGCCGTGAATTCACGCGATGGTGTGAGCCCGTCCGGGGATCCGGATGCGCCCGCGGGGGCCCGGGTAGTGCCCGGCCATGACACAGCCGTTCCGTCTGCCGCACTTCTACCTGCCGTACCCCGCGCGGCTCAACCCGCACCTGGACGAGGCCCGCGCCCACTCCGTCGCCTGGGCGTGCGGCATGGGCATGCTGGAGGGGTCCGGCGTCTGGGAGCGGGCCGACCTCGACGCGCACGACTACGGGCTGCTGTGCGCGTACACGCACCCCGACTGCGACGGCCCGGCGCTCTCCCTGATCACCGACTGGTACGTGTGGGTCTTCTTCTTCGACGACCACTTCCTGGAGGCATTCAAGCGCGGCCGGGACCGCGCCGGCGGCCGGGCCCACCTCGACCGGCTGCCCCTGTTCATGCCGCTCGACCCCGCCGCCCCCGTACCGGAGCCGGAGAACCCGGTCGAGGCGGGCCTCGCCGACCTGTGGGCGCGCACGGTCCCGTCGATGTCGCGGGAGTGGCGCGCCCGGTTCGCGGAGGCCACCGCGAACCTGCTCGAGGAGTCGCTGTGGGAGCTGTCCAACATCGACGAGGGGCGGGTCGCCAACCCCGTCGAGTACATCGAGATGCGCCGCAAGGTGGGCGGCGCCCCCTGGTCGGCGGGGCTCGTGGAGTACGCGACGGCCGAGGTCCCCGCGCGCGCGGCGGGCACCAGGCCGCTCAGGGTGCTGACGGAGACCTTCGCGGACGCCGTCCACCTGCGCAACGACCTGTTCTCCTACCAGCGGGAGGTCGAGGACGAGGGCGAACTCAGCAACGGCGTCCTCGTCCTGGAGACGTTCTTCGGCTGTACGACGCAACAGGCGGCCGACACCGTCAACGACATCCTGACCTCCCGGCTCCACCAGTTCGAGCACACGGCGCTCACCGAGGTGCCCGCGCTCGCCGCGGAGCGGGGGCTCACCCCCGGCGAGGTGGCCGCCGTCGCCGCTTACACGAAGGGGCTCCAGGACTGGCAGTCGGGCGGCCACGAGTGGCACCTGCGGTCCAGCCGGTACATGAACGAGGGCGCCGCGTCCGCGCGCGGGCCGCTGGACCTCGGCGGCGCGGTGCTCACCGGACCGGTGCCGCTGTGGCGGGCGGGCCTCGGCAGGTCCGCCGCCGACGTGGGCGCCCTGCTCACCGGGGCCGGCGCCACGGGGACACCTCCCACGCCCCACGGGCAGTGGCGGAGGCCGCGCGCCCACGCCCACGTCCCGTTCCGGAAGGTCGGCCCCTCCCTGATCCCGGACCTCCCCATGCCGTTCGACGTACGGCTGAACCCCGGGCTCGACGGGGCGCGGCAGCGGCTCCTGCCGTGGGCGCGGCGCACGGGCCTGCTCGCCGAGGGCGTCTGGGACGAGGACAAGCTCGACGCGGGCGACCTGCCGCTGTGCGCGGCGGGACTGGACCCCGACGGAAGCGCGGAGGCGCTCGACCTGAGCTCCCGGTGGCTGGCCTGGGGCACGTACGGCGACGACTACTACCCCCTCGTCTTCGGTCACCGGCGCGACCTCGCCGGAGCCCGGCTGTGCACCGAACGTCTGTCCGCGTGCATGCCCGTGGAGGACGACGCGGAGCCACTCGTCCCGGGCAACGCGCTGGAGCGCGGCCTGACCGACCTCTGGCGCGACACCACGGCCCCGATGACCCGCGAGGCCCGCCGCGCCCTGCGGGCGTCGGTGGGGACGATGACCGCCGCCTGGCTGTGGGAGCTCTCCAACCAGCTGCAGAACCGCGTCCCGGACCCCGTCGACTACCTGGAGATGCGCCGCGCGACCTCCGGCTCCGAGCTCACCATGAACCTGTGCCGCCGGGGCCACGGACCGGCGCTCCCGCCCGAGGTGTACCGCAGCGGCCCCGTCCGGTCCCTGGAGCGGGCCGCCACCGACTACGCGATGCTCGTCAACGACGTGTTCTCGTACCAGAAGGAGATCGAGTACGAGGGCGAGCTCCACAACGGCATCCTGGTCGTGCAGCACTTCTTCGGCTGCGACTACCCGGCCGCGCTCGGCGTCGTCCACGACCTGACGACCCAGCGCATGAGGCAGTTCCAGCACATCACCCGGCACGAACTGCCCGTCCTCCGCGAGGACCTCGGCCTCTCGCCCGAGGCACGCGCCGGTCTGGACGGGTACGTGGTCCAGTTGCGCGACTGGATGGCCGGCATCCTCAACTGGCACCGCGCGGTCCGCCGTTACCGCGCCGACCACCTCGCCCGCCGCGCCCACGGCTTCCTGCCGGACCGGGCACCCGCACCGCCGGTCCGGCGAGCGGCACCGGCGGTGCTGTGACGTGCCGGTCCGGGCCGTTCGGGACGCCACGCCGCGATCCGCTCGCGCCCGCCGCGGCGGACGGGCAGGATGCTGCCCGTAGACCCCTCGCGGACCCCAGGACCACGGAGGAACGGATGACCGCCACGCCCGCGCCCTTCACCGCCGACGACCACGCGGCCCGCATGCGGCGCGCGGAGTCGGCGGCGGCCGCCGCCGGACTCGACGGCCTCCTGGTCGCGCCCGGGCCCGACCTGGTGTGGCTGACGGGGTACCGGCCGGTGGAGACCGAGCGGCTCACGCTCCTGCTGCTGCGGCCCGGTGAGGACCCCGTCCTGGTGGTGCCGGCCCTGGAGGCGCCCGACGCGGCCCGGGCGGCACCCGCGCTCACCCTGCGCGACTGGACCGACGGCCAGGACCCCTACGAGGCCGCCGCCTCCCTCCTCGCCCGCACCGGCGGCCGCACCCGGCGCTACGCCGTCAGCGACAACACCTGGGCGATGCACCTCCTCGGCCTCCAGCGGCGGCTGCCCGACACGGGGTACGCGTCGTTCACGGAGGCCCTGCCCATGCTGCGCGCGGTCAAGGACGCGGCGGAACTGGACCGCCTGGCCGCCGCGGGCGCGGCCGCCGACGCCGTGTACGAGGAGATCCTGCGGGTGCGCTTCGGCGGCCGGCGGGAGACCGACGTCGCCGCCGACCTCGCCGGGCTGCTCCGGGACACCGGCCACTCCCAGGTCGACTTCACCATCGTCGCCTCGGGCCCCAACGGCGCCGACCCGCACCACGAGCCCGGCGGACGGACCATCGTCCGCGGTGACATGGTGGTCCTCGACTTCGGCGGCCTCAAGGACGGCTACGGGTCCGACACCTCGCGCACCGTGCACGTCGGCGAACCGGACGCCGAGGAGCGCAGGGTGCACGAGGTCGTGCGCGCCGCCCAGGAGGAGGGCTGCCGGGCCGTTCGGCCGGGCGCCGCCTGCCAGGACGTCGACCGGGCCGCCCGCGCGGTCGTCGACGGGGCCGGGTACGGCGCGTACTTCGTCCACCGCACCGGGCACGGCATCGGCGTCACCACCCACGAGCCGCCGTACATGGTCGAGGGCGAGGAGCGGCCCCTGGTGCCCGGGATGTGCTTCTCCGTGGAGCCCGGGATCTACCTGCCCGGCCGCTTCGGCGTGCGCATCGAGGACATCGTGACCGTGACCGGGGACGGCGGGCGCCGCCTCAACACCACCTCGCGCGAGCTGGCGATAGTCGACTGACCGCGTACGGCGTCCGCCGGCCGCACCCGACCACAGGAGCCCACCGACACCCCGACACCCGGATGACGACGGCCGACCATGACCCAGGCACCGACACCCACCGCGGACACCGTCCGCCGACTGGTCCGCTCCCTGCTGCCAGGCGGCGACGGACCCGAAGTGCGGCCCGTCGACGAGGGCGGCGCGCACCGCACCTGGTGGGTCGGCACCCGCCACGTGCTGCGCCTGGCCCCGGACCACGAGGCCACCGTACGGCTGCGGCGCGAACTGCGGCTGCGGGACCTGGTCCGCCCGCACCTGGGGACGGCCGTACCGGTGAGCGTCGCGCACGGCGAGTGGGCGCCCCGTCTCGCGTACACCCTCGACGTCAGGCTGCCCGGTTCCAGCGGCGAGGACCACGCGGTCTCCGCGCTCGGCGAGGCCGATCTGGCGGGACTGCTCACCGGACTGCGCGAGGTGCCCGTGGCGCAGGCGGGGGCGCTGGGCGTCCCGCGGGCCGCGCCGCGCTCCCTGGAGGGCCTGCGGGCGGCCGCGGCGAGGGCGGCCCACCACCTCGCCCGGGCCGACGAGTTCGACGACGGGTTCGGCCGGTTCACCCCGCCCGCCGCGGACCGGCTCACCGCGTCCGCGCCCGTGCTCGTGCACCACGGACTGACGGACGAGCACCTGGTGGTGAGCGCCGACGGCCGGGTGCGCGGCGTCCTCGACTGGACCCGCGCGGCGGTCGGCGACCCCGCCGAGGACATCGCAGGGCTCGCCCTGGCCGTCGGCTCCCCGGCCGCCGTCCGCGCCGCCACGCTCGCCGGGTACGGGGCCCGTCCCTGTCTGCGCGGCCTGTGGCTGGCCCGCTGCGACACGGTGGTCCGCCTCTCCGACCGCCTCCGGGGCCGCGACGGCACGCCGCTCCCGCTGCTGCGCGGCCGGCTGCGCCGGGCCTGGGAGGCCATCCTCCTGGAGCGGGTCACGGACCTGCCGGAAGAGCGGTGACGGGGGAGGACCGGCGGAAGGGGGCAGGGCGGGCCCGGGCCGGGGCGGCGGGCGCCCGGGTCACTCCTGGGCCAGCACCACGCACGACTCGCCGGGCAGGTGCAGCACCCCGTCCGGGCCCGGCGCCCCGACGGGCTCCCAGGCGGCCAGTACGCGCGCGCGGTGCACACCGAGCGGGATCGCGGCGGGCTCCGGACCGAGGTTGACCGCCACCCGCACGTCACCGCGGCGGAAGGCGAACCAGCGGGCCGCCTCGTCGTGGGCGGCCCGCACCTCGGCGAGATCGGGGTCCGACAGGTCGGGCTGGGAGCGGCGGAGCGCGATCAGCGAGCGGTACCAGGCGAGCACGCGCGTGTGCGGCTCACGCGTGGGCTCCGACCAGTCGAGGCAGGAGCGCCAACGGGTCGCCGGGTCCTGGGGGTCGGGGACGTCCTCCTCGGCCCACCCGTGCTCCGCGAACTCCCGGCGCCTGCCCCGGCGCACGGCCTCGGCGAGCTCCGGGTCGGTGTGGTCGGTGAAGAACTGCCAGGGCGTGCCCGCCGCCCACTCCTCGCCCATGAACAGCATGGGCGTGAAGGGCGAGGTGAGCATCAGGGCCGCCGCGCACGCGAGCAGCCCGGGGGAGAGGCCCGCCGCGAGCCGGTCCCCCTGGGCGCGGTTGCCGATCTGGTCGTGGGTCTGCGTGTAGCCGAGCAGCCGGTGCGCCGAGACGCGCGTACGGTCCAGCGGGCGGCCGTGGCCGCGGCCCCGGAACGTCGAGTACGTGCCGTCGTGGAAGTAGCCGCCGGTGAACGTCTTCGCCAGCGCCGTGAAGGGGGCGCGCGCGAAGTCCTCGTAGTAGCCCTGGGACTCGCCCGTGAGCGCGGTGTGCAGCGCGTGGTGGAAGTCGTCGTTCCACTGCGCGTGCAGCCCGTACCCGCCCTGCGCGCGCCGGGTGATGAGCCGCGGGTCGTTGAGGTCGGACTCGGCGACCAGGAACAGCGGCCGCTCCACCTCCTCGGCGAGCGCGTCCACGGCCGTCGACAGTTCCTCCAGGAAGTGGCACGCGCGCGTGTCCTTCAGCGCGTGCACCGCGTCCAGGCGCAGCCCGTCCAGCCGGTAGTCGCGCAGCCAGGCCAGGGCGCTGCCGACGAAGTACGCGCGCACCTCGTCCGAGCCGGGCGCGTCCAGGTTGACGGCCACGCCCCAGGGCGTGTGGTGCCTGTCCGTGAAGTACGGCCCGAAGGACGGCAGGTAGTTGCC
Organism: Streptomyces sp. CRN 30; assembly: GCF_034105845.1. NCBI lineage: Bacteria > Bacillati > Actinomycetota > Actinomycetes > Kitasatosporales > Streptomycetaceae > Streptomyces > Streptomyces sp. CRN 30. Next base: position 62,781 of record NZ_JAVRHI010000507.1, read on the forward strand.
GGACGGGCCCAGGTGGTTGTGCACCACGTCCAGGACGACGCCCAGGCCCAGCTCGTGGGCCCGGTCGACGAAGCGCTTCAGCGCCTCGGGCCCGCCGTACGGCTCGTGCACCGCCCACAGCGACACCCCCTCGTACCCCCAGCCGTGCGTCCCCGGGAACGGGCACAGCGGCATCAGTTCGACGTGCGTGACGCCCAGGTCCGCGAGGTGCCCGAGCCGCTCGGCGGCCGCGTCGAGCGTGCCCTCGCGCGTGTAGGTGCCCACGTGGAGCTCGTACAGCACCGCGCCGGGCAGTCCGCGCCCGGCCCACGGCACGCGCCACGCGTACCGCTCGTGGTCGACCACCGCGCTGAGCCCGTCCGGTCCGTCCGGCTGGCGGCGGGAGCGCGGATCGGGCAGCACGGGGCCGTCGTCGAGCGCGAAGCCGTACCGCGTGCCGTCCGCCGCCTCCGCCTCACCCGTCCACCACCCCGCACGCTCCGGATCGCGGTCCAACGCGCGCGTGGTGTCCGCGCGATGAAGCGTCACCCGGTCGGCCAGCGGTGCCCACACCTCGAACTGCACGGACGGTTCCCCTTCGGCTGCGGTACGTGAGGTAACCCGTCCATGGTGCGGCACCCGCGATCACCTCGCCGGTGAAACGGCCCATTTGCCCGCCGGGGAACCGCGGGTGACCGGGGACAGCCGGTTCCGCGCTTTCTGGACACCCGGGCCGAGCTGACCGACAATCACCTGCGTGACGTCGTCCTTCGAGTTCAACACGTACCCCGCGCGGCTGTCCGACGCGGAGCGCGACCGGGCGCTGAAGGTCCTCCGCGACGGCGTCGCCCTCGGCCGTCTCTCGCACGACACGTTCGTCCGGCGCATGGAGCTGGCGCTCGCCGCCCGCCGCCCCGACGAACTGGCGGCGCTCACCGCCGACCTGCGGGGCGAGAACCGCTGGTCGCGCGCGGTGTTCGGAACCGTCCGGGCGGTCTCCGGCTTCACCGTGGGGCTGCGCCGGGCCTGGCAGACCGAGCGGCTCCCCAAGCTGCTGCTGCCCCATCCGAGCGGCGCGCCCCCGCTGCGCATAGGACGCGACCGGGCCAACGGGCTGCGGCTGAACCACGAGACCGTCTCCCGGGTGCACGCCGAACTGAGCCGCCAGGGCGGGCTGTGGGTGCTGCGTGACCTCGGCTCGACCAACGGCACGACCGTCAACGGGCGGCGCGTCACCGGCGCGGCCGTGGTCCGCGACGGCGACCAGGTGAGCTTCGGGCACCTGGCGTTCCGGCTGGCGTCGGGGTGAGGCGCCGGCCCTGAGGCCCGGGGGCCCGGCGGTCCGGCCCCCGTTCCCCACCCGTACGACACCTGTACCCCGGCCCGGGATTCCGGTGAAGAAGTGCCTCTGTCGTCCACGTGTTCCACGTGTTTCACTGTGCCGTGTCGACGGACTCCCCGAGCCCGCTCCTCCGCTACCCCACCGTGGACGAGCTCGGCGCCCGCGCGGCCGCACTCGCGGCGCTCCACCCCGGCCGGGCCCGGCTGCGCCGGGTGGGGACCTCGCGGGCGGGCACGCCCCTGTGGCTGCTCTCCGTGGGGCACGGCGGCCGGCACGTCCTCGTCGTCGCCGGACCCCACGCCAACGAGCCCGTGGGCGGCGCCACGGCGCTCCGTCTCGCCGAACGGGTCCTCGCCGACCGGCGGCTGCGGGAGGGCGCCGACACCACCTGGAACCTGCTGCTGTGCCTCGACCCCGACGGCTCCCGCCGCAACGAGGGCTGGCTGGCGGGCCCCTACTCGCTCGGACACTACTTCCGCAACTTCTTCCGCCCGGGCTTCCTGGAGCAGCCCGAGTGGCTTCCGGAGGGCGCCGGCGGGGCCGTCCTGCCGGAGACCCGGGCCCTGCTCGACGTCCAGGACGAACTGCGTCCCTTCCTCCAGTGCTCCCTGCACGGCGTCGACATCGGCGGCGGTTTCGTCGAGCTGACCCGCGACCTGCCCGGCCTCCCGCAGCGCCTCGCGCGCGCGGCCGCCCACCTCGGCGTACCGCGCGAACTCGGCCCCTACGACACCCTGTACTGGCCGACGCTCGGCCCCGCCGTCTACCGCATCCCGCCGCCCCGCCCCGGCGACCTGACCGCGGCCCTCACGGAGGCCGCGGTGGACTCCACCTGGTTCCACCCGCACGCCTACGGCACGGTGACCGCCGTCGTCGAGGCCCCCATGTGGGGCGTACGGGCCGTGGAGGACGCCTCGCGGCCCGCGGACGCCGACGCGGTCCTGCGCACGGTCGCCGGGACGCTGCGCCGCGACACGGCGCTCCTCGCCGGCATCCTGGCCGGCGTCCGGCCCTCGGTGAGCGCCGGCCCCGACGCGGCCCGCCTGCTCGCGGCCGTCGACGACTACGTCCTGGTCGCTCCCGGCATCGCCGACTCCTGGGAGCCCGGCACCGCCGGCGCCCGCCGGCTGCCACCGCTCGACACCGCCCGGCTCACCGCCCTCGCCCTCTCGGCGCGCCGCATCGCGCTGCGCACGGCGGGACTGCTGCACCAGCTCGTCCGCCGCGCCGGGGACGGGCCGGCCGGTGTGCTGCTCCGTCTGGACCGGCTCATCGACGCCTGGTGCGCGGACTACCGCGACGGCCACGGCGCGCGCTGGATACCGCTGGGGTGCCAGGTGGAGTACCAGGCGCGCGTGGTGCTCGCCGCCTTCGACCTGGCCGGGCGGCAGGCGCGCGGGGACCCCGGCTCCGGTCCGCCCAGGATGAGCCGGGCCGGGAGGTGAGGCCCGCCGTACACCTCTTTGTGCCGGCGCCCCGAAGGAGAGCGGTTCACGTCGTGCGGTCCCGTGCGTGGCGCGCCGCCGTCACCACGGTGCGGGCCTGGTGCTCCACCTGGTTCTCCAGGGGCACCCAGCGGGCGCCGAACCGCTCCGCGAAGGCCCCGCTCCAGGCGGCCACCAGCTCCTCCAGACGCGGCGCCGCGCGGTCGTCGGTCTCCCGGAGCACCCGCAACAGCATCGCCGCCGCGCGCAGCGGCAGCCGCCGCCCGAAGGCCTCCACACTGCTCACGTACGCCACCGTCGTGTCCGGCGGGGTTCCCCGCGCCCAGTCCGCGGCCAGCCCCGGCACCAGTGCCAGCGCCCACCGCACGGCCCGCAGCAACGGCCCCTCCGCACCCGGCAGCCGGGGCAGCGCCCCGGCGAGGATCCGCTCCACCAGTCGGGCGTCCTCCCGCAGCCGGCGCGCCAGCTCCCCGAGCGCCGCCGCCGGGGCCGGGTGCGGCACGGCGTCGTCCACCAGGTCGCTCGCCCACATGGGCACCTCGACCACGGCGGTCAGCCCGCCGTACCGGTGGGCGTGGTACCAGGTGCTGTGCCGGGCGTCGTCCTGGACACCCGGGCGCGCCGCGCCCGGACCGGGGTCGGGCATCACGCGCACGCCGGGCCCGGCGGCGGACCAGCCGGCGGCGTCGGAGGCGCTCGTCTCCACCGGGATGTTCAGCTCGGCCGCGGACTTCGCGAAGGGCTCCGCGAGCCCGGGGACGTCCTTCGTCAGCTGGACCCAGCTGCCGCCCAGATCGGTCCCGTGCAGGGTCACCTGGAGGTAGGGCCGCAGCTCGTCGATGACGCGGAGGAGGGCACGGGTCTCGGGCGGCAGGCGGTCCGGAGGCAGCACCGAAGGAGACCACTCGGGCTGCTCGGGCCCCGCCGGGCGGAAGAACCCGAGGTGGTAGTCGAACAGGGTGCGCGGGGCCGGGGTCGAGTGCAGACTCGCCCCGTCCGGGTCCGCGCAGAGCAGGAAGTGCCAGGACGCACCGGTCCGCAACTCCCTTTCGCGCAACACCCGTTCGGCCAGTGCCAGCAGGGTCGAGCCGCCGGTCGGCTCGTTGGCGTGGGCGCCGGCGACGACGAGGACCGCGTGCGGGTCGTGGCCCACGGACAGCAGCTGGAGGGGCCGCCCCGCGCGGGAGACACCGACCTGCCGGAAGGTGCACGTGGCGGGGCGGTGGGCCGCCAGTGCCCGGGCGGCCGACTGCAGTTCCGTGACCGTGGGGTAGCGCAGCTCCTGCAAGGGCACCCACCCCCGTCCTGTCCGCCCGGACCCGCCTCTCGCAGTCTCCCCGCACCCGGATCGGTGTCAAGGAGGGGACGGGGGCGGCTCCAGGGGGCGCCTGGGAGCACGCGCCACCGGAGGGGAGTTATATGACCGGTGCGGTGGAGCGGCGACGGGCCGGCCCGCTCACTCCCGCACGCGCTCCAGCAGGGCCACCGGAAGCCGCCCGAAGAGCTCCGCCGCGGGTACGTGTCCCTCGAACTCCTGCTCCCCCTGCTCCCCCCGCTCCCCCTGCTCCCCCTGCTCCTCCCGCTTCGAGGAGAGGACGTCGCTCCACCGGCCGGGAGGCAGCGCCAGCCGGGTGTCGCCCCAGCCGCCCGCCTCGTCCAGCCGCAGCGACAGCCGGGTGACGGCCGTGACGACCTCGCCGGAGCGCGCGAAGGCGACACAGTGCGCGGCGCCCGGGCCCTCCGCGGTCAGCGGCCGGTACGTCGCCGTCTCCCCGAACACCTCCGGACGCCGGCGGCGCAGTGCCAGGGCCGCGGTGGTGACGCGGGACTTCTCCGAAGGCCCCCCGGGCCGCTCACGGCCGGCGAACGGCTGCCGGTTGTCCGGGTCCACCAGCGCCCGGTACTCGTCCTCGGAGCCCTGGTAGACGTCCGGCACGCCCGGCATCGTCAGCTGGACCAGCGCCGCGGCCAGCACGTTCGCCCGGATGTGGGGCGCCAGCCCGTCCCGCAGCGCGGCCACGCGCGGGTCGTCGGCCGGGCCCGCGGCCACGAACTCGGCCACCGCGCGCTCGTACCCGGCGTCCTGCTCGGTCCAGGAGGTGTGCAGACCGGCCTCCCGCACGTGCTTGAGCAGGGCTCCCCGGAGCCGCTCCCCGTCCGCGGGGCCCAGCCCGAACGCCGTCTGCCAGGCCGTCCACGCCAGCTGGGCGTCGGGCACGACCGGGCCCTCGCGGGTCACCTCGGCGAGCAGGCCGGCCCACCGCTCGGGGCACTCGGTGAGCACGGCCAGCGCGGCGCGCACGTCGGCGCTGCGCTTGGTGTCGTGCGTCGACAGCACCGTGCCCGTGGCCGGCCAGTCACGCTGCACGCGCGCGCAGTACGCGTGGAAGGTCCGCGGGGCGACGGCCGGGTTCCCCGGGTTCCCGCCCACCTCGTTCGCCGACAGCAGCGGCACGTAGCGGTAGAACGCGGTGTCCTCCACGGACTTGGCGCGCAGCGCGGACGCGGTCTGCGCGAACCGGGTGCGGAACTCCTCCGCCCCCGGGCCCGCACCCGCGCGCCCGAGCACCAGGTTCCGTACCGTGTCGACGGCCCGTGCCTCCTCGGGGACCACGAACGTGGTGCGCGCGTCGGCCGCGGCCTCCTCGGTGACGACCGCGGAGGCGTCCTGGGAGGCGTACGGCCGGTACACCTCCAGACGCACCAGGAGTTCGCACAGCGCGGTGCGCAGGGCCCAGGGGGCGTGGTCCCGCAGCGCGGGATCGGGGGCGTGGACGCACAGGTGGTGCGCCACGCGAGTGAGCCGGTCCACCTCCGTGGCCAGCTCGTGCGTGAGCACCTTGTACGCGGCGCGCCGCACGGTGGCCTCCCAGTGGCCGCCCCGGTCGGGCTGCGGGGCCGCGTACCGCCGGTACTGGCCGAGCAGCTCACCGGCGCCCGCCGGATCGACGAGGAGACCGTCCACGTGGCGCAGCGCGTCGTAGCCGGTGGTGCCCGCGACCGGCCACGCCGCCGGCAGCGCCTCGCCCTCGGCGAGGATCTTCTCCACCACCGTCCAGCGCCCGCCGGTCGCCCCGTGCAGCCGGCGCAGGTACGCCTCGGGGTCGGCGAGGCCGTCCGGGTGGTCCACGCGCAGCCCGTCGACGACGCCCTCGTCGAGCAGCTGGAGGATCTTGGCGTGGGTGGCCGTGAACACCTCGGGGTCCTCGACCCGCACCCCGATCAGCTCCGAGATGCTGAAGAACCGCCGGTAGTTCAGCTCGGTGCGGGCCAGCCGCCACCACACCGGGCGGTACCACTGGGCGTCCAGGAGCTGCGGCAGCGGCAGCTTCTCGGTGCCCTCGCGCAGCGGGAGGACGTGGTCGTGGTAGCGCAGCTCGTGGCCGTCGACCACGAACCGGTCCAGCTCGTCGCCGAGCGGCCCGCCGAGGAGCGGCAGCAGCACCTGCCCGTCCTGCGCGTCCCAGTCGATGTCGAACCACCGCGCGTACGGTGACGCGGGGCCCTCGCGCAGCACCTCCGCGAGGGCGCGGTTGTGGCGCGGGGACATCGCCATGTGGTTGGGCACGATGTCGACGACCAGGCCGAGCCCGTGCTCCCGCGCGGTGCGCGACAGCGTCCGCAAGGCCTCCTCGCCGCCCAGCTCGCCGCGCACGCGCGCGTGGTCCACGACGTCGTACCCGTGTTCCGAGCCCGGTACGGCCTCCAGCACCGGCGACAGGTGCAGGTGCGAGACGCCGAGCGAGGCCACGTACGGCACGGCGTCCGCCGCGGCGGCGAAGGGGAAGTCCGGCTGCAGTTGGAGGCGGTAGGTGGCGGTGGGGGTGGTCGGCACGGCGTCGCTCAGGGGACCGGAACGCTCAGGTGTCATGCCACCCTACGTACCCGCTCGCCGGGGGAACCTGCGCGCCCGCCCGTGGGAACCGCGGGCGGGCCCGCCGTGCCCGGCCATGATCACCGCGTCCGCCGTCGTCCGGGCACCCGTGCCGCCGCACGGCGGACCGCCCGGGTGAACGGCTCACCCGGGCGGTCCGCGCGCGTGTGCCGGTACCTACGCCGGCCGCTGCAGCACCGTCATGCTCCGGTCCGGCAGGGTCAGCCGGTCCCCGGCCTTGACCTTCGCACCCGTGTCCGGCGCCACCCCGTCGGAGCGGGAGGTGTCGACCACGACCTGCCACTGGCGGCCGTGGTTGACGGGCACCACGAACTCCAGTGGTCTGTGCGAGGCGTTGAACATCAGCAGGAACGAGTCGTCGGAGATGCGCTGCCCGCGCACGTCCGGTTCGGAGATCGCGTTGCCGTTGAGGAACACGGTCAGCGCCGACGCCTGCGCGGAGTCCCAGTCGCGCTGGGTCATCTCCTCGCCCACCGGGGTGAACCACGCGATGTCGGAGAGCTCGTCGTGGGTGCCCTCGACCGGCCGCCCGTGGAAGAAGCGGCGGCGCCGGAAGACGGGGTGCTCCTTGCGCAGCCGCACGACCGCGCGCGTGAACTCCAGCAGACCGCCCGGATCGTCGTCGCCCTCCTCGGGCCACGGCACCCAGGAGATCTCGTTGTCCTGGCAGTACGCGTTGTTGTTGCCGCCCTGGCTGCGGGCGAACTCGTCGCCGTGGCTGAGCATCGGAACGCCCTGGGACAGCATCAGCGTCGCCATGAAGTTCCGCATCTGGCGGGCCCGCAGCCGGAGCACCTCGGGATCGTCCGTATCGCCCTCGGCCCCGCAGTTCCAGGAGCGGTTGTGGCTCTCCCCGTCGCGGTTGTCCTCGCCGTTGGCCTCGTTGTGCTTCTCGTTGTACGCGACGAGGTCGTGCAGGGTGAAGCCGTCGTGGCAGGTGACGAAGTTGATCGAGGCCAGCGGGCGGCGCCCGTCGTCCTGGTACAGGTCGGAGGAGCCGGTCAGCCGGGACGCGAACTCCGCCATCGTGCGCGGCTCGCCCCGCCACAGGTCCCGCACGGTGTCGCGGTACTTGCCGTTCCACTCCGTCCACAACGGCGGGAAGTTGCCCACCTGGTATCCGCCCTCGCCGACGTCCCAGGGCTCGGCGATCAGCTTCACCTGGGAGACGACCGGGTCCTGCTGGACCAGGTCGAAGAACGACGACAGCCGGTCCACCTCGTGGAACTGCCGGGCCAGCGTGGCCGCGAGGTCGAAGCGGAACCCGTCCACGTGCATCTCGGTCACCCAGTACCGCAGCGAGTCCATGATCAGCTGCAGGACGTGGGGGGAGCGCATGAGCAGCGAGTTGCCCGTCCCCGTGGTGTCCATGTAGTACCGCGGATCGTCGGTCAGCCGGTAGTACGAGGGGTTGTCCAGGCCCTTGAAGGAGAGCGTGGGCCCCAGGTGGTTGCCCTCCGCGGTGTGGTTGTAGACCACGTCGAGGATGACCTCGATGCCGGCCTCGTGCAGCGCCTTCACCGCCGACTTGAACTCCAGCACCTGCTGCCCGCGGTCGCCCCAGGACGCGAACGCGTTGTGCGGGGCGAAGAAGCCTATGGTGTTGTAGCCCCAGTAGTTGCCGAGGCCCATGTCCACCAGGCGATGGTCGTTCACGAACTGGTGCACCGGCATCAGCTCGAGCGCGGTCACCCCCAGTTCGGTCAGGTGCTCGATGATCGCCGGGTGGGCGAGCGCCGCGTAGGTGCCGCGCAGCTCCTCCGGGAGCCCCGGGTGCCGCATCGTCAGGCCCTTCACGTGGGCCTCGTAGATCACCGTGTGGTGGTACTCGGTGCGGGGGCGCCGGTCGTCGCCCCAGTCGAAGTAGGGATTGACCACGACCGAGGCCATCGAGTGCGGGGCCGAGTCGAGGTCGTTACGGCTGTCGGGGGAGCCGAAATGGTATCCGTACACCTCCTCGCCCCATTTGACGGAACCGCTGATGGCGCGCGCGTACGGGTCCAGCAGCAGCTTCGCCGAGTTGCAGCGCAGTCCGCGTTCCGGCTCGTAGGGGCCGTGCACGCGGTAGCCGTACCGCTGGCCGGGCATGATGCCGGGCAGGTACGCGTGCCGGACGAACGCGTCCGTCTCCCGCAGTTCCACCGCCGTCTCGGAGCCGTCGTCGTGCAGCAGACAGAGCTCGATACGGTCGGCGGCCTCCGAGAAGACCGCGAAGTTGGTGCCGGCGCCGTCGTACGCGGCACCGAGTGGATATGCCTCTCCAGGCCAGACCTGCATGGAAACGACTCTTTCAGTTGGGCCGTGCCACAGGGAGCGTCTTGCGGTCGAGTGTCCCCGAAAGTGATGGCCGCACCTATGACTTACGCCCCTCTTCCCGATCGGCCCCCGTCCCACGCCCTCCCGTGGCCGGATCGTGAACCCGGCGCCCGCGGGGCGCGTCGGCTGTGGAACCGCTCACTCCGGCCAGGCGCACGCACCGGAACGGCCGCGCCGCGACAGCCCGTTGGGAAACGACCTGCCCATCCGGCTGCACCGCCCACCGCTCCCGGAGTACCCTTCCTTGATCGTTGAACAGGGGTTGACCCGGGGTGCGGAAGGCGGTGCGTGGGTGGGCTCGGGAGGGCTGGAGCTGCCTCCTGGTGACGAGGGTCACGAGGGGAACCCCACAGAGGTCCCACCCGGCGCGGTGTCGCTGGCGCGGCCGGTGGAGAGGGGGTCCATCGGTCCGGAACTGGACTGGAACGCCGACGCCTGGCGTGAGGTGCGCACGCGCGCCCAGCGGGCCGGCCGCGCCTACATCTGGCTGAACCTCGTCGAACAGCGGCTGCGCGCGGTCGTGGCCGCCGTGCTGCGCCCCGTGTACGAGCCCGTCCACGGCGACGACTGGGTGGTGGCCGCCGCCGGGCCCGCCGGACAGGAGTGGGTGCAGCGCGCGGTCGCCGTCCGGGAGGTCAGCCGCCGCAAGGGCTATCTGCTGGACCCCGCCGACGACAATGTGATCAGCTTCCTCACCCTGCCCCAGCTGCGCGAGCTGATGGTGCAGCACTGGCCGTGCTTCGAGCCGTACATCGACGAGCGGCGCGACGTCGAACTCGCGCTCGACGAGCTGGAGGTGACGCGGAACGTCGTCTCCCGCAACCGGGCACTGTCGGAGGCCGTGCTGGCCCAGGCCGAGCGCGCCTCCGCCCGGCTCCTGGAGATCCTCGGCACGGGCGGCGACGTGCCCTCCGCCCGACGGCTGCCGGTCGACGCGGTCGAGGACCTGGTGGGCGACCGGTACGCGGACGTCGTGGGGGTGCACACGGACCGCGTGCGCCTGCTGCGGCAGTTCCCCGCGGAGGACCTCTTCGGCGGTGCCCGCCGGCTGGACGCCATCGGGATCGGCCTGAACCTGCTGGTGCAGAACTTCTCCGGGCGACGGCTGGTGCGGCTCGCCGAAGCGGGGAGCCGGGTGCGGCTGCTGTTCCTGAACCCGGCGTCCAGCGCGGTGAAGCGGCGCGAGCGCGAACTCGGCGTCAAGCGCGGCGAGCTGAGCCGCGCGGTGGAGATGAACATCCTGCACATGCGCCGGGTGCGGTCCAAGCTGCGCGATCCGGGGGCCTTCGAGATCCAGGTGTTCGACGAGACGCCGCGCTTCACGGCGTACCTCGTGGACGGCGACGGCTCCGACGGCGTCGCGGTCGTCCAGACGTACCTGCGCCGCTCGCGCGGCATGGAGTCACCCGTGCTCGTGCTGCGCGGCGGCGGCCGGCTGCTCAAGGCGGACGAGAGGGACGAAGGGTGCCTTTTCGAGACGTACCGCGAGGAGTTCGAACTGGCCTGGGCGGACTCCCGCCCGGTTTCGTGACCCCGATGAAGCGGAAGACGGTGGTCCGGTTGTCAGTGGCCCGTGCGAAGGTGGGGACCACTGGGGGACAGCACCACTGAGGAGGGGGCCACCATGAGCTGGCACCGGGAGTCGCTGATCGGCTTCGACCTGGAGACCACCGGCACGGACCCGCACGAGGCACGCATCGTCACGGCGGCGGTCATCGAGCTGCGGGACGGTGAGCCGGGCGCGCGCCGCGAGTGGCTGGCCGACCCCGGCGTGGAGATCCCGGCCGAGGCGGTCGCCGTGCACGGCATCAGCAACGAGCGCGCAACGGCCGGGGGCAGCCCCGCCGACCGGGTCGCCGACGCGGTCGCGGACGTCCTCGCCGACCACTGGCGGGCGGGCGTCCCGGTCGTCGCGTACAACGCCGCCTTTTATCCGCGCACCGCAATAACGTCTCACGTGTCTCAGGGCGTGCTGGTGAGTGGGGGTCTGCGATGAGCTGGACCAGCCGACCGCTGGTGGCCTTCGACCTGGAGACCACAGGAACCGACATCGAGACCGACCGGATCGTCACTGCGGCCGTGGTGGCGGTTTATCCTGACGGGCAGCTTCCGGCGGCATGCACATGGCTGCTCGACCCGGGAGTTGTCATCCCACCGCAGGCTTCGGCCATCCACGGCATCTCCACCGAACATGCCCGCGAGCACGGGATGAAGGCGGCTCCGGCGATCGAAGAGATCACTTCGGCTGTCACCGAGGTGTTGAACTCGGGGAGCCCGCTGGTGGTGATGAACGCAAGGTACGATCTCTCCCTCCTCGACCGTGAGTGCCGACGGCATGGGATAGCGCCGTTGGGCGACCGGTTGCCCGGGAATGCATCGCCCGTCATCGATCCCTTGGTGCTGGACAAGCATGTGGATCGGTACCGGAAGGGGTCGCGGAATCTCCAGGCCCTCTGCGCGCACTACGGGGTGCCGCTCGAAGACGCGCACAACGCCGTCGCGGACGCGGTGGCCGCGGCACATGCGGCGCGATCCATGGGGGTCAAGCACTCCGTCATAGGGACCTTGGCGCCGATGGACCTGCACGACCTGCAGGTTCGTGCCGCAGCCGAGCAGGCCGAGTCGCTGCAGAAATACCTTCGACGTACCTCTGACCCGAAGGCGACTGTCGAGTCGGCCTGGCCCGTCATCCCCTATGGCGGCTGACAGCCGGCTCGATCGTCAGCCGGACACCGGCTCGTGGCCGCGGCGCTGGACAGCAGCTCGCGGTGGATGGCGCGGCGTCCCTATCCCCGCGTCGGCGTCACCAGCCCCAGCTCGTACGCCAGGATGACCAACTGCACCCGGTCGCGCGCATTCAGCTTTGTCAGCAGTCTGCCCACATGGGCCTTCGCCGTGGCCATGCTGATATGGAGCTGCGAGGCGATCTCCGCATTGGACAGTCCACGGCCGACCAAGGTGAGCACCTCCCGTTCGCGGGCGGTGACGCCCTCCACCGGTCGTGGGGGCGGCGGGGCGGCATCGGGGCGGGCCGCGAACTCGGCGATCAGGCGGCGGGTCACGCTCGGTGCGATGAGGGCGTCGCCAGCGGCGACGACCTCGATCGCGGTGAGGATCTGGTCCATGTCCATGTCTTTGACGAGGAAGCCGCCGGCTCCTGCACGCAGCGCGCCGTAGACGTACTCGTCGTCGTCGAACGTGGTGAGGATGAGGACCTTCGGCGGTGTGCCGGAGACTGCGGTGATCTGCCGGGTGGCCTCGATGCCGTTCATGCCAGGCATGCGGATGTCCATCACCACCACGTCCGGCGCGAGCCGGGCCGCGAGCCGCACCGCCTCCTCACCGTTCGCTGCCTCGCCTGCCACTTCCAGCCCGGGGCGGTCGGCGATCAGTACCCGCAGACCGTGCCGGACCAGCGGCTGATCGTCGGTGAGCAGCACCCTGATCATGTAGCCGCCGTCGGCAGCGGGAACCGTGCCGCCACGCGGAATCCGCCTTCAGGGCGCGGTCCGGCCGTGAAGTCGCCGTGCAGCAGCGCAGCTCTCTCCCTCATGCCCGTCAGCCCGTAGCCGGCCGCACCGGGCAGGCCGGACCGGCCGCGGCCGGAGTCGGTGATCTCGATGGACAGGTCGTCCTCCTGGCAGTCGATGGTCACCCGGCAGGCGTCGGCGCCCGAGTGGCGGACCACATTGGTGATCGCCTCCTGGACGATGCGGTACGCGGACAGCTCGATCTCCGTCGGCAACGGCCGCCGTTCGCCCCGCCACTCGATGTCCACCTGCACGTCCGCGTCCCGGGTCCGCGCCGCCAGCGCGTCGAGATCGGCGAGCACCGGTGCCGGGCCGAGCGGCGCACCGTCCACGGGGTCCGCCTGCCGCAGCGCGCCGAGCATCCGGCGCAGGCCCGCCAAGGTGTCACGGCTGGTGTCCTCGATGGCGGCGAGAGCGTTGCGGGCCTCTGCCGGCTGGGTGTCGATGACGCGCCGACCCACTCCGGCCTGGATGGCGATGACGCCGATGCTGTGGGCCACCATGTCGTGCAGTTCCCGGGCGATCCGCAGCCGCTCCGCGACAACGGCCTGCTCGGCGACGCGCGCCCGCAGAGCTGCCGTGTGCTGGCGGCGTTCCCGGACCGAGTACCCGACCGTCCAGGCGGTGACCATCATCAGGAACAGGGCGGCCGAGGCGGCAAGGAACTCCGCAGTGCCCTCCCGGTAGTACCTCGCGCCCCCGATCTGTACGCCGAGCGCCACCAGGGCGGCGATGACCGGGGTACGTCCCGGCCGGGTGGCGGCGAGCCGTCCGACGGTGAGATCGGTGAGGACTGCCTGCAACAACGCGATCTGCCACGCCTGCGTCTGAGCCGGCGGCACGATGCCCATCACATGCTGTGCCGCGGCCATTGCCGAGTCCGCCCGCACGGTCGCCGCGAAGGAGACGAGGAGCAGCAGCACCAGGGCGGGCAGCGTCCGGCGCAGTACCAGAGGCAACAGCAGAACGGCGAGCAGTGCCGCCGGCAGCAGGCGCATGCCGGTCAGGTCCCGGCCGGTGCCGAGTACGACGACGTACAGCAGGACGGCGTATGCGAGGCCTGAACACCAGGCCGGAATCTGGGCGAGGAGCGACCGCGGAGTGTCCTGCGGGGCTTTCATGCGCCGATCATAGGCAAGCGGTCCGCACCCCGGCATTGGCCCACGGTCTTACTCCCGGGGGCTACTTGCCGCACTCGGATTGCGGGCCGAGGTCCGATGCCCCAGAGAGCTCCGTCCCGGCAGTGTGGACGCCGTGATCGAAGCAACGGAACTCACCAAGCGCTACGGCCGGATCACCGCCGTCGACCGGCTGTCTTTCACCGTGCGGCCAGGCGTGGTCACCGGTTTTCTGGGCCCGAACGGCGCAGGGAAGACCACGACGCTGCGGATGGTCCTCGGGTTGAACCAGCCCACCGGCGGTACGGTCACCGTCGACGGGCAGCCGTTCGGCGGCCGTCCTCGTGGGCTGCGACACGTGGGCGCTCTGCTCGACGCCCACGACGTGCACGGTGGCCGAACCGCCCGTGCCCATCTGACGGCCCTGGCGGTCAGCAATGGCCTGCCGCGCAGGAGGGTCGTGGAGGTGCTGGCAGAGGCGGGCATGGCGGACGCGGCCGACCGTAGAATCGACGGCTTCTCGCTGGGGATGAGACAACGGCTCGGAATCGCGGCAGCCCTGCTCGGCGACCCGCCCGTACTGCTCTTCGACGAGCCGCTGAACGGCCTCGACCCTGAGGGGGTGAGCTGGGTGCGCAGCCTCTTCAAGCACCTGGCGGAGGAGGGCCGCACCGTGCTCGTCTCCAGTCATCTGATGCGGGAGATGGAGCAGACGGCTGAAGAGCTGATCGTCATCGGCCGCGGCAGGATGATCGCGGCGCAGAGTCTGAGGGACTTCGCAGCCCGCGGCGCACCGCTGCGGGTGAGCGTTCGTACACCCGACGCCGCTGTGTTTCCCGGGCTGTTGGCAGGAGAAGGCGCGACGGTCCGGGCGGAAGACGACGGGGCATACACGGTGACCGGTCTGTCCGCGGATCGCATCGGTGAGCTCGCCTTCACGCACAGGGTGCGGCTGTACGAGCTCAGCCCGCAGTCGGCCTCACTGGAGGAGGCGTTCATGGAACTCACCGCAGGAAGCGTCGAATACCCAGCAGGAGCTGCTCGATGACCTCCGTGAACGACAGGGTGCCCGCCCGCTTCCCGGTCCGTGTGTCTGCTCGGTTCCGCCATCTTCTTGCCGCCGAGTGGATCAAACTTTGGTCGCTGCGTTCCACTTACTGGGTGCTCGGTGGTGGTGCGCTGACCGTCATCGGCATCAACGTGAACTCAGCGGCGTCGAATGCGGACCGGCTGGCGCATCAGCAGCTGCCGCCGGAGCCGGGGGGTCCGTCCCGCCCCGAGTTCCTGTTCGATCCGATGCACACGGCGTTCGTCGATCCCGCCTGGCAGCTGTTCATGATCATAGCTGCGACAGTGGGAGGGATCGCGGTATTCGGCGAGTACTCCAGTGGGCTGATCCGTACGACCTTCGCCGCCGTACCCGACCGGCAGGCGGTGGTCGCCGCCAAGGTGACCGTGATGTCGGCCGTCATGCTGGCCCTCGGCACGCTCGTCTCCGGCACCTCCTTCGGCGTCACCCAGATGCTGCTGAAGGAGTACGGGGGGCTGTCGCTGAGCGACCCGGGCGCACTGCGCGCCGTCGCAGCGGCCGCCCTGCTCGCACCGCTGTGTGCGCTGGCCGGTATGGCGGTGGCGGCGGTCGTCCGGCACGCCGCCGGCTCCATCGTCACCGTCATCGCCCTGCTGTTGCTCCTACCAGCACTTCTCCAAGGAGAGCGCTACCGGTGGGTCAGGGAGATCGGCAACGCCATGCCGCTCAGCGCCTGGAAGCGGCTGGTGACGAACCCTGTGCGGGCGCACGACCTGGGCACGTTCCCGTTGACAGTCACCGAGGCGTGGATCGTCTACGGTGCGTGGACCACCCTGGCCGTGGCTACTGCTGTACTCGTGGTGCGGCGTCGGGACGTGTGAGGGCGGGCCCGCAGCTCATTCTCCACCCGCGCCGTCCGGGCCGGCGGCTCCCTGTGCTGTGGGTTCGCGCCCGTTCCTCGGCTGCCGGGCGACCCTGTCGATGCGAGTCACGCCGTTGCGCTGGTCGTTGGCCTCGGTGAGGCGCTGATTCTCCAAGGTGAGGTACTGCACGTGCTGTGCCAGGACGTCGATCGAAGTGCGCAGCTCGCGTACCTCTCGGGCGTGTTGCCGGCGAAGATTGCGCTCTGCTGCTTTCAGAGCCAGGACTTCCTGTCTGAGCGTGGTCGAGGACGAGCCGGTGGCCCCCTGCGCGGCGACGGACGTTCGGAAGTCGTTCACGGCCTGGGGGCAGCGGTACGCGCTGGCTCGGCTGATGCCTGCTTCGGCGGCCAGAGAGGCGACGGTAAGGGAACCGTCACTACGTATGGGTGCTCCCTTGAGCAGGCGTTCACCGGCTGCGCGGAGGGCAGCCTCGATGCGTTCAGTCGCTGGCATGGTCGACGCCTTCGATCACCTTGTTGATGTCGCTCAGGTGCTGCCGCAGAGCCGTGCGCTGCAGGTCGGAGAGCCCGACGAAGGCGAGGGCTCGCTCGGTGTCTCCGCGCGCGGCTTCCCACCCTGGGCGGTGGCGGTTCGTGATGGTCGAGTTCCCGCAACGATCGGGACGGCAGTTGTTGAGCATGGGCTGGTCCGCGCCAGCAGTTCGGCAGAGGGCGGTTTCGGGCTGGTAGTAGCAGTCGTTCAGCGTTCCGACGTGCAGGGTGTGTGCCGTGGTCCTGAGCATGGCGTGGAGGCGGCGTTCATCGACCACTCGCCCGGGAAAGTCCTGCAGTTCCTCCCGCACGCGCGCGAACTCGTTGTCGGTCCGCGCGCTGCCGGGTGCGGATGAGCGGACACCGGCCTTGAAGTCCTCGTAGCGCTCCACAACGTCCGCCAAGCGTGCCATGGCCTCTTCGGCTGCGACCTCCGCGCGGAAACCCGAGGCTGAGGTACCGGCGTACCCCTCGAACATGGCAACGGAGAGATGCTTGTACTGGATCATTCCGGCGACCGTGCCATAGGGGCGGTGGGCGATGTGCCACGCCACGGTTCTGCGGAACTGGCGGGTGGTGAGGTTCCAGGGTTCCCCGTCGATGTCGGGCACGGGGAAGCCGATGCGAGCGCAGTGGGCCCGAAATGTGTTGAGGTTCTCGTTCATCCGGTTGGCTGAGACCGTCGTATACCGCTCACGTGTCACCGGTCGGCAGAACAGTGCTTCTCGATGGGGCAGCTGTTCCAGGATGCCGATGGCTTCGGCGACGGGCTCGATGACCACCCAGCTCTCCGCCGTGCCACGCCCGCCCTTGACGAGCTGAGAACGTAGTTCGTGACGAACGACGACGCCATCCGCACTGCGCTCGGTGTAGTGGCAGCCGTCCCGCAGTTCCTTCACCTCGGAGTCGCGCATTCCGGACAGATAGGCGATGAGGATGTAACAGGCGGTCCTGAGGAGCAATTCCTCATGAGGTACGGCGGCGGGGCTGAATCTGCCCCGCCAGGGGAGATCCGTCTGAGGGTGCAGGGCTACAAGCGTTTCCATGCCGCCGGGCTCGGGCCCCAGTCGCTCCAGTGCTCGGTCGATGCACTCGTTGTAGACGCCGTCGGCGAATTCTCGACCGGCTCCGGATTTCCGCATGATGTACGTGTAGGCGGGCGAGCCGGCCAGTCGCGACTGCCGTCCCGTCCCGTCCAACACGGGGACCCCCCGTCCGTCGCTGGCAAGGCCGTCGAAATAGCGCTCAAGTCGCTTGAGGGACAGGCAGTGGATGCTTTCGACGGAAGCTTCCAGCTCTCCGAGTTCGGCGCGTGCGTTGATGATGTCCGCTGCCGCGGTACGGACGTAGAACAGTGCCGCCTGCACCATTGGGCTGATCACCTGGGGCGGGATTCTGGGGGTCACGTTCTCGCCCTTGCGCGTCGATTCGCCGCCGACGACCCGGGCGATGGGGCGGCCGTTCCACGGGTTGATAAGCAACGCGTCAGTGGTGACAGCTTGTGCCGCGAGGTACAGGCGCGGGATTACCTGAAGTCGATGGCGAAGGCTGTTCGTGAGCAGCCCTTCGCCTCGGCAGTGAGCGAGATAGGAGTCGAGGACCGGTTGCGTAACCGCGTCCAGGCGAATGCCGTCGTGCTCGGTGTCGAGAAACCGGAGGAAGCAGCGCAGGTTCCACCACTCTGCTGCGACCGTCGAGACGGAAGGCAGTGAACCCCGGGCGGGACGGGTGTTGAGCCTCCAGAAGAGGAACTCGCGTGCGGCTTCACGGCGCACGGCGTCGCCAAGCGACCTGAAGTCGATCAGGAACTCGCTGGCGTACCGGTTTCCGGCAAAACCTGCGACGCCCAGGTTCCAGACCTCGTCTCCGAACCGTGGCACGAGGGACGTGTCGCACACGAGTGGACGTCCGGACAGAACGGGCGCGGTGCCGATGGGGTGGGAAGCACCGTGATCGTGTGGGAGGGGGATTGTGGACATCAGAGGCCTCCGAACAGGTTGGAGGGCAGGAACAGGAGTGGCTCCAAGGACTCGGCTACGGCCTTGGCACTGAGGACGTCGCTCGCACTGAACTTCGGAAGGATCAGTCGTAGAATCTGCTTACGGGCCTCGCCGAAACGCGCCGTCCACTCCGCTTCGGGTGTCTTGGCCCGCTCGGCCTCGATGTGGTTGAGGAACGCCAGGATGGCGGGCAGTTTCCTACGGGTGATAACCGCGTTTCCGCAGCCGAGGCAGCCGAAGAACGACACCGGGCACGCTTTGCCCTTGGTGCCGAAAGGCGAGTCGAAGAAGTCGCGGCAGGACGACAGCCACAGATCGGATGCTCCGGACAGGAGCGGTCCGATTTCCTTCGGAGGCACTCCAAGTAACTGCCCCGCCTCGATGGGGCGTTGAATTAGGTGTTCCTCCTCTTCCGGGGTAAGGACCGAGGGACTGCGGGCCTCGTTGAAGGCGTCCTGCAGGCCATCAGCCACGGCTTGTTCGTGCAGGTCGCGCAGCGAGGGGATGTTCGCGTAGTGCGCTGCGGCGACATCGGGCGAGTGTCCTTGCACGAAGGCCGACATCCTGCCGCCAGTGACCTTGTAGACGGCTGCCTTGTAGGTCTTCCGCAGCCGTGACAAGCGGAGCTCCACAGGGCGGCTTTCGTCGCTGATGCCGTGAGCCGAGACGAAGCGCCGCGCCATGTGCGTCACCGCGCTCGTGCTGAAGCCCGTGGTCAGGATGCCTTCTTTCGTCCGGAACTGCCACAGGGCGGACGAGCCGGTGGTCTCTCTGATGGCGACCGTGAGCCGAAGGGCCAGCCGCAACAGACCCCCCGGCGAGTTGGACGAGCCGTCCCTGACCCGGATCGTGTTCCATTCCTGACCATGCCGACGGCGCTTGAGGTATTCGATCTGTACGTAACCGCGGTTCGGGTTCTTGAGGCAGTCGGAGGTCAGGTCCCTGGCCGCCTCCAGTTCCATTCCGCTTTCGAGGCAGAACAGAAGCAGCAGAGCGAACAGATCGCGGCTTGTGGGATAGAGCAGAGGTGCCAGACGGCCGGGGGAATGCTCGTCGGCCAAGGACTGGCCGACCTGCTGGGCCAACTGTTGGCGCGTGAGCATTCCACGGCTCCGGTGGATCTCCCACAACACGTTGGCGTCGGAGTCCCATCCCGCCACCCGAGGGTCCTGTCCCTGCTCCAGGAGCATGGGTCCCTCCAGCGTCAGCCGCCGTAGAGCCTGGTCGACGTCGGAGCGGGCGGCAGCGCGCAACTGCTCCACCACGTACGGCGAATAGGCATCGCGCGGGGTGTACGAACCGACCGGACCGGCGGAGGTATGGGCGAGGCGCCGCACGAGAGCAGGCGACAGACCTGCGTCCTTGTCGCTGAGCGCCGCAAGATCCAGACAACATCGGAGATACGCGTGTACGGGGTCCTGGAGGATTCCGGATATCTCTCGCGCAGATGGCTCTCAAACCCGTCCAGGTGGCGGGGCAGGAGGTCGCCCACGCGTAGCTCCACATGCTCTGTCGAT
Organism: Streptomyces sp. CRN 30; assembly: GCF_034105845.1. Lineage (NCBI taxonomy): Bacteria > Bacillati > Actinomycetota > Actinomycetes > Kitasatosporales > Streptomycetaceae > Streptomyces > Streptomyces sp. CRN 30. Next base: position 82,367 of record NZ_JAVRHI010000507.1, read on the forward strand.
GTGAGCCAGCGTGCCCATTCGAGGCAGGAGCGAGCACGATTGCGCAGCGTATGAGGAGACCCTGTGCCTTGGCCCACGGCGCAGGAATCCGCCAGTTCGGTACCCAGTGCCCGCAGCAGCCGCTGCTGAGGCTCGTACGTCCAGTCCACGACAGCCGATCGACTGTCCGGGAAGGTGACTTCGAACCTCAGCAGCCCCAGTGCCGCAGGAACTGGATCAGCAGCCTGTGGTGCAGGCGCATTCAAGCGAGCTTGACGTCGGCCACGTCCTACCACGGGTTCTCTCCATATGCCTGTGCCACGGTCAGTTGCTCCTCCTGGAAGACCTGCGTGGCCATGGCGGCAACCTCGGACGCCCAGGTGTCCACCGCACCGTCGATCAACGACTGCGCCTGGTCGGTGCAGTCGAGGTAGATGTACGTCGTCGTGATCGAGGAGTGCCCCAGCAGCCGGCGCAGATGATCGAGGGGATCTCCGAGGATCCGGCGGTACACGCCGTCGGCCATCTCATGCCTGTCCACCGAGCCGATCTGCTCGTGAATCAGCGCCGACAGCAGATGAACCGCGAAGGTGTGCCTGAGCACATGAGGCGTGGCGGTGATATCGACCCCCAGCGTCCGGCACCTCTCCGAGGCGCGCACGAATACGGACTCCCAGGCGGACAGAGACACGGGTCGTGCTTCCTGTCCGAGCCACACGCACGCGGGGCCAAGAGGCCGGTCCTGCTCGTCCATGAGGTAGAGCCGGGACCGGATCGATGGCGGCACACGTGACCAGGGAACTTTCCGCAGTCGACTGTCCTTCGTCTGCATCCGTACGCCCCGGCGGTCGGGTTGGCTCCCCAGCACTGCATCGGCAGGCAGTGGACGGCCTCGGGCATTCCAGCGGTCCACCACCAAGGACCGCTCGATCTCCATGTAATCGGACAGGGCCGCGGCGACTCGGTTCGGCAGTAGGATCCTGCGACCCTTGTCCCGTTTCGCGGTCGGCGGCGCCAGGTCGAACGGCACGCTCTTCTTCCCGTCCTGGCGGTCCGGGGCTGGCAGCTCCGGCCAACAGAGCGACGCGGCCTCCTCGATGCGCAAGCCGGTAGTGACCAGCAGTTCTGCCATGACGACGTTGCGTTCCGCGTTGCGGGCGCGGAAGGACGGATCGGTTGCTCCTGACGGCTGTTGGCCGCGCAGTCCGACATCGCGGAGAGCCGCATATCGGGGGACCGAGAGGAACTTGACGGACCCGCGCTTCGCGGCTTTTTCCACCGCGCGGTTGGTACGGACGGGCACTTGTCGGCCGGATCGCGCTCGCCGTGAGCTCTCGTAGTACTTGAACGGTGTCCGCTCGATCAGGCCCTCGTCCGACGCCCAGGTATAGAACTTGTCCAGGGCCGCGACGGACCGGTTCCAGGTGGAGGCCGAGATGACCTGCGTGGGGTCGGGCGAGATACGCCGGGCCCGGTGGAAGGCCGTGACGTCGTCACGGTCGGCTCGCCAGACGGTCTTGCCGCGATGTTCGTGGAGGAACCGACCCCACGTCAGCAGATCGAGGGCGTACGCCCGCCAGGAGTTCGCCGACCTCACCCCGAGGGTGGGCAAGGACCACAGAAAGCGGTTCAGGTGTATGTCGTAGCTGCCGTCATCGCTGAGGATGAACGGCGCACCGGCGTGTAAACCGTGCCGTTCCAGCGCTCTCTGTGTATCCCTTCCCCCGGCCGCTTCCAGCGCGTCCGGGTTCGTGAAGAAGATCTCCATCTGATCGCACCCCCTGGCCAATCAACGACAGGGGAAGTCGTGAGACACGGTCGTGCGTGGATAACGCCTTCGACCTGACCCTGCTCAGCGCCGAACTGCGCCGCCACGGGCTGCCGTCCCTGCGCGAGCGGCTCGGCGGCCTCGATCCCGCGCCGGTCGTCGACCCGTACACCATCGACCGCCGGGTGGACCGCTACCGTCGCGGCAAACGCAATCTGGAGGCGGTCTGCGGGGAGTACGGGGTCGTGCTCGACGCCGCCCACGACGCGGCGGCGGACGCGCTGGCCGCGGCCCGGCTCGCCCACGCGATAGCCGGCCGCCACCCCAAGGTCGCGGCCCTCGCCCCGGCGGAGCTGCACCGCCGTCAGATCGAGTGGTACGCCGAGTGGGCGGCGGACTTCCAGGACTTCCTGCGCCGCAAGGGCGACCCGGAGGCGGTGGTGGACGCGTCGTGGCCGCTGCGGGAACCGGCGGACGAACCGGTGTGAGTCCTCCCGGTCCTCCCGGCCCTCCCGGTCCTCCCGGTCCTCCGTCGTCACCGGTGGGGCGTCAGAACGGGTACCAGCGCACCGCCGTGTCCCCGTCCCGCAGGGACGCCACCCGGCGTCGGAACTCGGCCAGTGCCTTGGGGTTGCCCGGTGCGTGCTGGGCGACCCAGGCGCAGCTGGCCGTCTCGCGGGCGCCGCGCAGCACCGCGCAGCCGTCCCACGCGCGCACGTCCCAGCCGTAGGCGCGGGTGAACGACTCGTACGCCTCGGGGGGCAGACCGTAGCGGTCGCGGGAGAGGGCCAGCACCACCAGGTCGTGCTCGCGCAGGTCGGCGGAGAAGGTCTCCAGGTCCACCAGGACCGGGCCGTCGGGGCCGACATGGACGTTGCGGGGCAGGGCGTCGCCGTGGATCGGTCCGGGCGGCAGGTGCGGGACCAGGGCGGCCGCGGCCTCGGCGAAGCCGTCACGGCGCCCGCGCAGGTACACCGCGTCCGCCGGGTCGATCACCTCGCCCGCGAGGCGCAGCCAGCGCTCCACCCCGCCGAGGAGTTCGCGGCGCGGCAGGGCGAAGGGCGGGGCGGGGAGCGCGTGCACCTGACGCAGCAGCCCGGCCAGGTCACGCGGCTCGGCGGGTCGTACGGCGGCGGGCAGCCGGTGCCAGACCGTCACCGGGTGGCCGTCCACCGTCAGTGGCTTCGGTTCGGCGGCCCGTACGGCGGGGACCCCCGCCTCGGCGAGCCAGAGCGCGACGTCGAGCTCCCGGCGGGCGCGGTCGAGGAGTTCGGCGTCGCGGCCCACCTTGACGACCAGGCCGCCGACGGCGAACACCGCGTTCTCGCCGAGGGCGAGCAGCTCCCCGGCGGGCCCCAGCCCGGCCCCGGCGAGTACCTCCCGCGCCCGTGCCTCGTCCATCCGTCGCCTCCGTGTCGCCGCGTCCTACCCGTTTTCGTCCGCCAGTGTCGCATTCGCACAGGTCGGACGGTGCGCGCGGACCCTTGACGCTCCGACCGCGGCTCAGCACCATGGCGCCAGGCCACCCGGGCGCCGGGCGCGCCGCACAGGTCAGGCCCGGACGAGCCGCCCCACAGGAGCCGCAACCATGACGCTGGCGATCCCATGACATCGGCGGGTCCGTGACGACGGGCGGATCCGTGACGACGGGCGAGCCCGCGGCGGCGGTGCCATGACGGCGGCGACCAAGACGGACAGACCGCCGTCCCGCCCGGCGCGGCGCGCGCCCCGCCCGGGCGGGGACCGGCCCGTCCTCGACCACGGCGCCTGGTTCCTCGTCCTGCCCGCACTGCTGCCCGTCCTGGTGCTCAGCGTCGGACCGCTGCTGTACGGGATCGCGCTGGCGTTCACCGACGCCCAGTCGGGGCGGACCGAGCCCACGCGGTGGATCGGGGCCCTCAACTTCCGGGACCTGCTGCACGACACCCTGTTCTGGGACTCGTTCCGGATCGGGCTGCTGTGGGCGGCCGGGGTGACCGTGCCGCAGTTCCTTTTGGCGCTAGGCCTCGCCCTGCTGCTCAGCCAGGACCTCCGGCTGCGCTGGCTCGCCCGGGCCCTCGCGATCGTCCCGTGGGCGATGCCCGAGGTCGTGGTCGGCGTCATGTGGCGGCTCGTCTACCACCCGGACGCGGGCGTCCTCAACGAGACGATCCGCGACCTGGGCCTCGGCGAGGGCCGCGACTGGCTCAGCGGACTGGCCACCGCCCTGCCCGCGGTGATCGTGGTCGGCGTCTGGGCGGGCATGCCGCAGACCACGGTCGCCCTGCTCGCCGGAGTCCAGAACACCCCGCGCGAACTCCACGAGGCGGCCGCGGTGGACGGCGCGGGCGCCTGGCGCCGCTTCCGCACCGTGACCTGGCCCGCCATCAGACCGGTGGCGCTGGCGATCACGGCGCTCAACTTCATCTGGAACTTCAACTCCTTCGCCCTGGTGTACGTGCTGACCAGCGGCGGACCCGGCGGCCGCACCCGGCTGCCGATGCTCTTCGCGTACGAGGAGGCCTTCCGCTACGGGCAGTTCGGGTACGCGGCGGCGATGGGCTGCGTGATGGTGGCGGTGATCTCGGTGATCCTCGCCTTCCACCTGGTGGGCCGGTTGCGGGGCGGGGAGGACGGATGAGGACCGGTCCGGTGGCGCGAGCGGGCCAGTACGCGGCGCTCGTCGCCTATCTCGTCTTCCTCGCCGTCCCCTTCCTCTGGCTGGTCTCGACCGCCTTCAAACCACCGCGCGAACTGGGCAGCCTACACCCGACGTGGATCCCCGAGCACCCCACACTCGCCAACTTCCACCAGGCCTTCGACGAGCAGCCGCTGCTGCGCGCGGCGCTCAACTCCCTGATGGCGGCGGTCGGCGCGGCCGTCGTCGCCGTACTGATCGCGACCCCCATGGCGTACGTCGTCGCCCGGCGCCGCACCCTGCTGGCCCGCGCCGCGACCGGCTGGGTGGTGGTCAGCCAGGCGTTCCCGTTCGTACTGGTGATCATCCCCCTGTTCCTGGTGCTGAAGAACCTGCGGCTGATCGACTCGGTCGCCGGTCTGGTCCTGGTGTACGTGGTGTGGTCGCTGCCGTTCGCGCTGTGGATGCTCGTGGGGTACGTACGCGCCGTGCCCGTCGAGCTGGAGGAGGCCGCGGCGGTGGACGGGGCGGGCAAGCTGCGCACGCTGGTGTCGGTGACGGCGCCGCTGCTCGCGCCGGGGGTCGTCGCGACGGCGCTGTTCGCGTTCGTCACCGCCTGGAACGAGTTCTTCTTCGCGCTGGTGCTGCTGAAGACCCCGGAGAACCAGACCCTGCCGGTCGTCCTCGCCCGTTTCATCGGTGCGGAGGGCGTCGCCGACCTGGGCCCCCTCGCGGCGGCGGCCTTCCTGGCGACGCTGCCCTCGCTGGTCGTCTTCGCGATCGTCCAGCGGCGGATCACCAGTGGACTGCTCGCCGGGGCGGTGAAGAGCTGATGCGCGGCAGGCTGTGGACCGCCCTGGTGGCGCTGGTACTCGTGCTCACCGCCTGCTCCGGCGACGGCGACGGCGACAGCGACGACGGCGGTCGCGAGGACGGCCGGATCACCCTGCGCTTCCAGTCCCTGGCCTGGCAGCAGGAGTCGGTCGAGGCCAACGAGGAACTGGTGGCGGAGTGGAACGCCACTCACCCGGGCGTCCGGGTGGAGTACGTCCAGGGCAGCTGGGACAACGTCCACGACCAGTTGCTCACCTCGTTCATGGGCGGGGAGGCACCCGACATCATCCACGACGCCTCCGACGACCTGGCCGACTTCGCCTACGGCGGCTACCTCGCCGATCTGCGCGGCCTCCTGTCCGACCGGCTGGAGGCGGACATCCCGCGCCGCAGCTGGGAGACGACGACGTTCGGGGACGGGATCCACGGAGTGCCGTTCCTCCAGGAGCCGCGCGTGCTCCTCGCCAACGCCACCTGGCTGAGGGAGGCGGGTGTGCGGGTCCCGACCCCGGACGACCCGTGGACGTGGGACGAGTTCCGCTCGGTGACCAAGGAGCTGAGCGACCCGGGGGCCGGGAAGTACGGGGTCGCCTGGCCGCTCAAGGAGCCCGTCTCCGCCACGCTCAACCTGTCCCTGTCCGCCGGGGGCCGCATGTTCCACCGGGACGCGGCCGGCAAGGCGCGCATCCGCTTCGGGGCCGCCGACGCGGTGGTGCCGAGTACGGTCCACGCCCAGGTGAACACCGAAGGCAGCGCGTCGGGCAGCACGCTCGGCATGGGCGGCTCGGACACGCTGCCCGGGTTCTTCGGCGGCCGGTACGCGATGGTCCCGCTGGGCTTCTCCTACCGTCAGCAGATCGTCCGGCAGGCGCCCGAGGGCTTCGACTGGCAGGTGCTGCCCGCCCCCGCGGGCGCCGACGGGCTCACCCAGGGCGTCAGCCCGCAGACCCTCTCGATCGCCGAGGACAGCCCGCACAAGGCGGAGGCGGCCGCGTTCCTCGACTTCCTGCTCCGCCCGGAGAACCAGGTGCGCCTCGCGCTCGGCGACTGGATGCTGCCCACCGGCCGGACGGCCCTCGCGGACCCGGCCCTGCGGACGGAGGAGCACGGCTGGTCCACCGGCACGGCCCTCGCGGAGCACCTCCGCCCGGCCCCCGCCCAGTCCGTCCGCGGCTACCCGGAGTGGAAGGACAAGGTCGCCACACCCGCCCTCCAGGAGTACTACAGCGGCGCGATCGGCCTCGGTGAGCTGCGGACGCGGCTCGTGGAGGACGGGAACCTGGTGCTGGCCCGCTACCAGAGGTAAAGAGGTAGGGACCGACCGGAGAAACTAGTTGCACGAGACGTATCGTCTCGCCTATGGTCGGCGCATGACCTCGCACATAGCCATGTTCTCGATCGCCGCCCACGGCCACGTGAATCCCCACCTCGAGGTGATCCGCGAGCTGGTCGCGCGCGGGCACCGCGTGACGTACGCGATCCCGCCGGTGTTCGCGGACAAGGTCGCCGGGACGGGCGCGGAGCCCAGGCTCTGGAACTCGACGCTGCCCACCCCGGACGACGACCCCTCGGCCTGGGGCGACACACTCCTGGACAACGTGGAGCCCTTCCTGGACGACGCGATCCAGGCGCTGCCCCAGCTGATCGAGGCGTACGAGGGCGACGAACCGGACCTCGTGCTGTACGACACCACCGGCTACCCGGGTGCCGTCCTCGCCCGCCGCTGGGGCGTCCCGGCGATCTCCCTCTCGACGCACATGGTCGCCTGGGAGGGGTACGAGGAGGAGGTCGCCGAGCCGATGTGGCGGGAGCCGAAGCAGACGGAGCGCGGCAAGGCGTACTTCGCCCGCTTCCGCGCCTGGCTCGAGGAGAACGGGATCACCGAGGACCCGGACGACTTCTACGGCCGGCCCGGCCGCTCCCTCGTCCTCATCCCCAAGGCGCTCCAGCCGAACGCCGACCGCGTCGACGAAAGCGTGTACACCTTCGTGGGCGCCTGCCAGGGCGACCGTACGGCCGAGGGGGAGTGGCAGCGGCCCGAGGGCGCCGAGAAGGTGCTGCTCGTGTCGCTCGGCTCGGCCTTCACCAAGCGCCCCGACTTCTACCGCGCGTGCGTCGAGGCCTTCGGCGACCTGCCCGGCTGGCACGTGGTGCTCCAGATCGGCAAGCACGTCGACCCGGCCGAACTGGGTGACGTACCGGCCGACGTGGAGGTGCGCGACTGGGTGCCGCAGCTCGCGATCCTGAAGCAGGCCGACGCGTTCATCACGCACGCGGGCGCCGGCGGCAGCCAGGAGGGCCTCGCCACGGCCACGCCCATGGTCGCCGTACCGCAGGCCGTCGACCAGTTCGGCAACGCGGACATGCTGCAGGCGCTGGGCGTCGCCCGGCACGTACCGAAGGAGGAGGCCACCGCGGAGACCCTGCGCGAGGCGGTGCTGGCCCTGGTCGGTGACCCCGAGGTGGCGCGCCGGCTCGCCCGCATCCAGGCGGAGATGGCCGAGGAGGGCGGCACCCGGCGGGCGGCCGACCTCATCGAGGCGGCGCTCGGGTGACGACCTTCGCGGCGCTGTTGCGCGGAATCAACGTGGGCGGCCACCGGAAGATCCCGATGGCCGGCCTGCGCGGCCTCCTGGAGGAGCTGGGCCACACCGCCGTGGCCACCCACCTGCAGAGTGGCAACGCGGTGTTCAGCACGGACGGTGACGACGACGAGGACAACCTGGCCGCCGGCATCGTACAGCTCCTGGAGAAGCGGTTCGGCTTCCCGGTGGACGTCCTCGTGCGCGACCACGCCTATCTGCGGGCCGTCCGCGAGGCCTGCCCCTTTCCGGCGGCCGACCTCCAGCCCAGGCAGCTCCACGTCACGTACTTCTCGGCCCCGGTGGACGCGGACCGCTTCGCGCACCTCGACCGGCCGTCCTTCCTCCCCGAGGAGTTCCGCGTCGGCGACCGTGCCCTGTACCTGTACGCGCCCGACGGTCTCGGCCGTTCCCGGCTGGCGGACACCCTGGCCCGTCCCCGCCTCCTCGAGGGGCTGATCGCCACGACCCGCAACTGGAACACGGTCGTCAAGCTGGAGGAACTGACCCGTGGCTGACCACCGGGACACCGCGGTCGAGGCCGCGGTGCGGGGCGAACTGCGGCTGCTCGACCCGGAGGTCTGCCGCGTGCCCGACCTCGTGGGGGCGCTGCTGCACCCGGAGTTCACGGAGTTCGGCGTCTCGGGGCGGCGGTGGGACCGGGCCTCGATCGTCGCGGCGCTCACCGACCCGGCCGGCCCGATGGCGCGTCCCGCGACGGCTCGGATGCACGGCGTCCGGGTCGCCCCCGATGTCGTCCACCTCACCTATGACTCGGAGAGCGACGGCCGCTGGGCGCATCGTAGTTCGCTGTGGCGGCGTACGGGGGACGGCTGGCGGCTGTACTTCCACCAGGGGACGCCGTTCGACCCGGCGCGGGAGTGAGCCGTGGCTGTCGCGTTCCTTCAAGACCAGCGGTGCGGAGGGCCCGTAACGTCGCGGTCATGAGTGACGAACCAAGCATCAGCGGCCTGCTGGCAGCCGCCTCCGCCCGCGCCGTGCCCGTGGTGCGCGGGGTGACCGACGACCGGCTCGGCGACCCGACCCCGTGCGCCGAGTACACCGTGCGGGAACTGGTCGGCCACCTCACGCACGTGGTCGTGGGGTTCCAGGCGTACGCGGCCAAGGGGCAGGCGGACTTCTCGGTGACGCCCGACCACGTCGGCGAGGACCCTCGCTGGCGGGAGCGGTTCGCCGCCGAGGCGCGGAAGCTGGCCGAGGCGTGGGCGGCACCCGGTGCCGAGGAGGGCACGGCCGGGCAGCTGGACCTCCCCGCCCGCACCCTGGGCCACATGGCGCTCCTCGACCTACTGGTGCACCCCTGGGACCTGGCCCGCGCCACCGGGCAGGAGTACGCGCCCGACCCCGCCGTCGTCGACGCCCTGGTGCAGGTGGTGGAGCGGATGGCGCCGATGGCCCGGGAGTGGAAGGCGTTCGGCGACCCGGCACCCGTACCGGACGGTGCCACGTCCTTCGAGCGGCTGCTCGCGACGACCGGACGGGACCCGCGCCCGGACACCGTGTAGACGGCGGTACGGCTCAGGCGCCCAGGGCCGCCAGCGCCGGCCGCCGGGCCGCCTCGTAACGCTCCAGCAGCACCCGGGCCACCTCGGGTGCCGGGCCCAGGACGTCCGCGAGGACGTCCGCCCCGGCGGCGCCCCGGGCGATGCGGTCCGGGAGGAAACCGGGCGCGAGGACGTACGGGGCGACCGCCACCCGGGCGCAGCCCGCGGCGCGCAGTTCCCGTACCGCGTCCTCGGTGCGGGGGAGGGACGCGGAGGCGAACGCGGGCCGCACGGCGCGCCAGCCGGTGCGCCGCCACTCCCGCGCGATGTCCGCGATCACCGCGATCGCCTCCGGGTCGCTGGACCCCGCCGAGGCCAGCACGACCCCGGTCGAGGACCTGTCGGCGGGGGAGAGCCCCGCCTCGAACAGCCGGCGCTCCAGCGCCGCCAGCAGCAGCGGCGACGGGCCGAGCACCTCCGCCTGACGGACGCGCAACCGGCCCGGCGCCTCCCGCAGGACGGCGGGGATGTCCGACTTGGCGTGGAAGGCGCGGGTGAGGAGCAGCGGCAGCGCCACCACGTCCCGTACGCCCTCCGCCGCCAGGGACTCGAGGACGCCCTGCACGGAGGGGACGTTGAAGTCCAGGAAGCCGGTCTCCACGCGCAGCCCCGGCCGCATCGCCCGTACCCGCCGCACGAGGGCATGCACGGTCGCGGCGTGCCGCGGGTCGCGGCTGCCGTGGGCGATGACGAGGAGCACCGGGGCGGGCATGGAACGCATGGACGGTCAGCTTTTCACGAGGAGGCCGCGGCTGCGCAGGACGTACCGCTCCAGCGGACTGAAGATCAGCAGGTCGATCGCGATGCCGACGACGAGGATGAGGAGGATGGCGAGGAACACCATGGACATCGAACTGGAGTTGCGGCCGTTCTCCAGGAGCTGGCCGAGTCCGGTGCCGAGGTCGGGGTGCTGGGCGATGATCTCCGCCGCCATCAGCGAGCGCCACGAGAACGCCCAGCCCTGCTTCAGCCCCGCCACGTAGCCGGGCAGCGCCGCCGGCATCACGATGTGCCAGGTGCCGCGCAGCCCCGTCGCACCGAGGGTGCGGCCGGCCCGCAGGAAGAGCGGGGGCACCTGGTCGACGCCGGACACCAGGCCGTTGGCGATCGACGGGACCGCGCCGAGCAGGATGACCGCGTACATCATCTGGTCGTTGAGGCCCAGCCAGATCACGGCCGGCGGCACCCAAGCCACCGAGGGGAGGGACTGGAGGCCGGAGAGGATCGGGCCGATCGCCGCGCGGACGAACCTCACCCGGGACACCAGCAGCCCCAGCGGCGTGCCGATCGCGAGCGCCAGCAGGAAGCCGAACAGGCCGCGGGAGACGGAGGTCCAGATGTACTCGAGCAGGGTGCCCTGCAGCCAGGCGTCCTGGATCTCGCCCCACACGTCGCCGGGCGCGGGCAGCTTGGACGGGTCGTCGACGATTCCGAACGAGACCAGTGCCTGCCACACCACCAGCACCAGCGCGACGGCGACCATCGGCGGCAGGATCTTGCGGACGAAGGTCTCCCGGAACGGCGGGCGCCCGGTGTGGACGGTCTCCAGCGCGTCCAGGCCCGCCTCCAGGCCCGCGAGGTCGCCGCCGTGCTTCACGCTCTTCTCGTCCTCGACGTCGCCGTCCTGCACGGCGGAGGTCTCAGTGCTGGCCATGGCGGCGGATCTCCCCACGCAGTTCTTCGGTGATCTCGACGGACAGCTCCGCCACGGCGGTGTCCTCGATGCGGCGCGGCTGCGGGATGTCCACCGTCCACTGGCGGGCGATACGGCCCGGACGGGAGGACAGCAGCACCACGCGCTCCGCGAGCCGTACCGCCTCGCGCACGTTGTGCGTCACGAACAGCACGGACACGTTCGTCTCCCGCCAGATGCGGGTCAGCTCGTCGTGCAGCACGTCGCGGGTGATGGCGTCGAGCGCGGCGAACGGCTCGTCCATCAGCAGCAGCTTGCTCTCCTGGGCGAGCGCGCGGGCCAGGGCCACGCGCTGGCGCATGCCGCCCGACAGCTCGTGCACGCGCTTGCCGTACGCGCCGCCGAGCCGGACGAGCTCCAGCAGCTCCTCGGCCCGGCCGCGCCGCTCGTTCTTGGGCACGCCCCGCAGCTTCAGGGCGAGCTCGATGTTCTTGCCCGCGGTCAGCCACGGGAACAGGGCGTGCTCCTGGAACATCAGGGCGGGCCGCCCGTCGGTGGTGATGTCCCCGGCGGACGGGGCGTCGAGCCCCGCCACCAGGTTCAGCAGCGTCGACTTGCCGCAGCCCGAGGCCCCCAGGAGGGTGACGAACTCACCCGGGGCGACATCGAGCGTGATGTCGTCGAGGACGAGCTGCCGCCCCGCGGGGCCGGTGAAGGACTTCGAGACGTGCTCGATGCGAGCGGCGTGCCGCACCGTGCCGGTGCCCTCGGCGCCCTCGGCGAGCGTGGTGGTGGCCATGGTCGTCACCTCCTGGGAATCCTGGAATCGGTCGGGGCAGGGGTTACTTCACGCCGAGGCCGGCGTCGTCGACCTCGGGCTCGCCCTCCGCTTTCAGCACCTTGTTCAGCAGCGTCAGGTCGTAGATCCCGTCCAGGACGGGCTCCTCCAGCAGGCCCGCCTGCACGGCGTTGGCCGCCTCGGTGTCCAGGGTGGAGGCGAGCGGGTCGTCGATGATCTGGATGGACTTCCACGCCGGGTCGAGCACCTCGGCGGGCAGCGCCTTGCCGGAGTCCTGCTTCAGCCGCTCGTTGGCGACCGCCTTGGCCTCCTCCGGGTTGTCGTTGATCCACGCGTTGGTCTTCACCGAGCCGCGCAGCACGGCCTCGACGACGTCCGGGTGCTCCTCGAGGAACTTCTGCGACACGATGATGTTCGTGATCACGAACTTCTTGTCGGGCCACAGGTCGGCCTCGTCCAGCAGCACCTCGGCGCCCTCGGCGACCAGCTTGGACGCGGTCGGCTCCGGCACCCAGGCGCCGTCGATGGAGCCCGACCTGTAGGCGTCCGGGGCGACCTTGTTGTCCGTACGCACCACGGACACGTCGCCCTTGCCGCTCTGTGCGTCGACCTTCCAGCCCTGCTCGTTGATCCAGTTGAGCAGCGCCACGTCCTGGGTGTTGCCGAGCTGCGGGGTGGCGATCCGCTTGCCCTTGACGTCGTCCAGGGTCTTGATCTTGTCCGGGTTCACCACGAGCTTCACCCCGCCGGACGCCGAACCGCCGATGATCCGCAGGTTCTTGCCGCCCGACTTGGTGTAGCCGTTGACCGCCGGGGACGGGCCGATCCAGCCGATGTCGATGGAGCCGGAGTTCAGCGCCTCGATCTCGGAGGGTCCGGCGTTGAACGTCGCGTACTCGGCCTTGGTGCCGCCGAGTTCCTTCTGGAAGATGCCCTCCTGCCGGCCCACCAGCGCGGTGGCGTGCGTGAGGTTGCCGAAGTAGCCGATCCGTACGGTGTCGAGACCGTCGATCTTCTCGGCCCCGGCGGAGACCTTCTCGGTCTCGTCGCCGGTGCTCTCGGAGCCGTAGCCGCAGGCGGCCAGGGTGAGCAGGGGAAGCGCGGCCAGTACGGCGAGGGAGCGCCGGAAGGCGGTGGTGGCAGGCACGGGAGGTCGTTCCTCTCGTTGGCCCGGCGGGTCACGGCCTGTCGGTTCGTCGGATCAGGCGGTGGCCGGGAGATCGGCAGGTCTTCGTCGAGCACGCGACGGCGGGTGGGGGGTGAGGGCGCGCAGGCAGTGCGCGTACGTCAGCGCACACATCGCGCGACCCCGCCCTGCCCGCTGCCGAGGGCGCCGCTGCCGACGCGGCCGCCCTCCTTGGCGAACGTCGACCAGAAGTCGTGGAAGGACATGTCAGAAGTCCCACCCGTCGTCGTCGGCCTCGTCCCTGACGGGCTCCGGCGCGGCGAACGACTCGCCGACCATGCCCGCGGTCAGCGTGGTGCCGTCGGCGGGGTCGATCAGGATGAAGGAGCCGGTGCGCCGCGAGTCCGCGTAGGCGTCGACCGGCAGCGGCTCGGCGGTACGGATCTTGACCCGGCCGATGTCGTTGGCGACGAGCCGGCCCGGGTGCGGGTGCAGGGACAGGTCGTCCAGGGTCAGCCGGGACGGGATGTCCTTGACGATCGCCTTGACCGTGCGGGTGCCGTGCTTGAGCAGCACCCGGTGGCCCACGGTCAGCGCCTGGTCGGCGACGTGGCAGACGGTCGCCTCGATGTCCTGCGTGGTGGCGGGCGCGTCCTTCGTCGGCACGATCAGGTCGCCGCGCGAGACGTCGATGTCGTCCTCGAGCAGCAGGGTCACCGACTGGGGCGTCCACGCCACGTCGACCCGCTCGCCCAGCAGGTCGATCCCGGTGAGCGTCGTCGTCCGGCCCGAGGGCAGCACCGTCACCGGCTCGCCGACACGGAACGTACCGGCCGCGATCTGCCCCGCGTACCCCCGGTAGTCCGGGTGCTCGGCGGTCTGCGGACGGATCACGTACTGCACGGGCAGCCGGGCGTGGCAGTGCGCCAGGTCGTGGCTGACGGCGACGGTCTCCAGGTGCTCCAGGACCGTCGGGCCGCCGTACCAGTCCATGTGCGCGGAAGGCTCCACGACGTTGTCGCCCGCCAGCGCGGAGATCGGGATCGCGGTGATCTCCGGGACGCCCAGCTCGGACGCGTACGCCGTGAACTCCTCGGCGATCGCCGCGAACTCCTTCTCCCGGTAGCCGACGAGGTCCATCTTGTTGACGGCGAGGACGACGTGCGGGACGCGGAGCAGGGCGGCGATGGCGGCGTGGCGGCGGGTCTGCTCGACGACGCCGTTGCGGGCGTCGACGAGGACGACCGTCAGCTCGGCCGTGGAGGCCCCGGTGACCATGTTGCGGGTGTACTGCACGTGGCCCGGGGTGTCGGCGAGGATGAACCGGCGCCGCGGGGTGGCGAAGTAGCGGTAGGCCACGTCGATGGTGATGCCCTGCTCGCGCTCGGCCCGCAGCCCGTCGGTGAGCAGCGCCAGGTCGGGGCCCTCCTGGCCGCGGCTCGCGGAGGCGCGCTCCACGGCCTCCAGCTGGTCGGTGAGGACCGACTTGGAGTCGTGCAGCAGCCGCCCGACGAGGGTGGACTTGCCGTCGTCGACGGAGCCCGCGGTGGCGAACCGCAGCAGGGTGGTGGCCGAGAGCGCCTCGGTCGTGGTGGTGCTCATGCTTAGAAGTACCCCTCGCGTTTGCGGTCTTCCATCGCGGCCTCGGACATCTTGTCGTCGGCGCGGGTGGCGCCGCGCTCGGTGAGCCGGGAGGCGGCGATCTCGGCGATCACGGCGTCGAGCGTGGTCGCGTCGGAGTCGACGGCGCCGGTGCAGGACATGTCGCCGACCGTGCGGTAGCGCACGAGGCGGGTCTCGACCGGCTCGTTCTCCTTCGGCCCGCCCCACTCGCCGGGCGTCAGCCACATGCCGCCGCGGCCGAACACCTCGCGCTCGTGGGCGAAGTAGATCTCCGGCAGCTCGATGCCCTCGCGGGCGATGTACTGCCACACGTCCAGCTCGGTCCAGTTGGACAGCGGGAAGACGCGCACGTGCTCGCCGGGTGCGTGCCGGCCGTTGTAGAGCTGCCACAGTTCGGGGCGCTGGCGGCGGGGGTCCCACTGGGAGAACTCGTCGCGCAGGGAGAACACGCGTTCCTTGGCGCGGGCCTTCTCCTCGTCGCGGCGCCCGCCGCCGAAGACCGCGTCGAACCGCTCGGCGGCGATCCTCTCGGTCAGGGGGAGGGTCTGCAGCGGGTTGCGGGTGCCGTCCGGGCGCTCCTTGAGCACCCCCCGGTCGATGTAGTCCTGCACGGACGCGACGTGGAGGCGCAGCCCGTGCCGGGCCACGGCGCGGTCGCGGTAGTCGAGGACCTCGGGGAAGTTGTGCCCGGTGTCCACGTGCAGCAGCGCGAACGGCACGGGGGCGGGGGTGAAGGCCTTCAGCGCCAGGTGCAGCATGACGATGGAGTCCTTGCCGCCGGAGAAGAGGATCACCGGGTTCTCGAACTCGCCCGCCACCTCGCGGAAGACGTGCACCGCCTCGGACTCCAGCGCGTCCAGGTGGGACAGGGCGTACGGGCTCTCGGTCCCCTCGGAGACGGAGGCGACGGTCGTCATGCCAGACCCCTTTCGACGAGCAGCTTGTGGACGGCGGCCGCGGACTCCGGCACGGTCTGGTCCTGCGACTCGATGCGCAGGTCGGGGGAGACGGGCTCCTCGTAGGGGTCGTCCACCCCGGTCAGCCCGGAGATCTCGCCCGCGGCCTGCTTGGCGTACAGCCCCTTCACGTCGCGTACGGAGCAGACGTCGACCGGCGTGGCCACGTGCACCTCGACGTACGCGGTGCCGCCCGTCTCGTGGCGCTCGCGCACCGCCGCGCGGCTGTCGGCGTACGGGGCGATGACGGGGACGAGCGCGAGGACGCCGTTGCGGGCCAGCAGCTCGGCGAGGAAGCCGATGCGCTGCACGTTGGTGTGCCGGTCGGCGCGGCTGAAGCCGAGGCCGGCGGTGAGGAACTCGCGGATCTCGTCGCCGTCGAGGACCTCCACGCGGTGGCCGTCCTCGCGCAGCCGCTGTGCCAGCTCGCGGGCGATGGTGGTCTTGCCGGCGCTCGGCAGACCCGTGAGCCAGACGGTGGCTCCGGTGGTCACTTGGTTCTCCTGGTCTCGGGCGGTCCGTGGGACGGTGGCCATGTCAGCCGTGCAGTCCGCACTCGGTCTTGCCGCGCCCCGCCCAGCGGCCGGCGCGCGCGTCCTCCCCCTCGAGGACCCTGCGGGTGCAGGGGGCGCAGCCCACGGAGGCGTAGCCGTCCATGAGCAGCGGGTTGGTGAGCACTCCGTGCTCGGCGACGTAGGCGTCCACGTCCTCCTGCGTCCAGCGCGCGATGGGGGACACCTTCACCTTCCGCCGCTTCTCGTCCCAGCCGACGACCGGGGTGTTCGCCCGGGTCGGCGACTCGTCCCGGCGCAGGCCGGTCGCCCACGCGTCGAACCGCGTGAGGCCCTCCTCCAGCGGCTTCACCTTGCGCAGGGCGCAGCACAGGTCGGGGTCGCGGTCGTGCAGCCTCGGCCCGTGCTCGGCGTCCTGCTCGGCGACGGTCCGACGGGGCGTCAGCGTGATGACGTTGACGTCCATCACGGCCTCCACCGCGTCCCGGGTGCCGATGGTCTCCTCGAAGTGGTAGCCGGTGTCCAGGAAGACGACGTCGACACCGGGCATCGCGCGGGAGGCGAGGTGGGCGACGACCGCGTCCTCCATGGAGGAGGTCACGCAGAAGCGTTCGCCGAAGGTGTCGGCGGCCCACTTCAGGATGTCCAGGGCCGGGGCGTCCTCCAGGTCGCGTCCGGCCTGCTCGGCGAGTGCCCTGAGCCCGGCGTGCCGGGCGTCCGTCGCCTGCGCGTTCGTGTCGGGATCCACCTTGACGGTCATGCGTCCCCTCCGCTGTCGGCTCGCTGGACTCCCCGGGACAGCAGCCCGAGGTACTTCAGCTGGAAGGCCCGGTTGCACGCACGGCATTCCCAGGCGCCGTGCGGGGCCTGTTCGCTCGGACGCAGGTCCTCGTCGCCGCAGTAGGGGCAGTGGAAGGGCGCGGCACGCTCACTCACGACAGGGACTCCTCACTGGCCCGCGTCACCCACGCCGCGAACCGCTCGCCGTCCTCGCGCTGCTCCTGGAACCGCCGCAGGACGCGCTCGACGTAGTCGGGCAGCTCCTCGGAGGTGACCTTCAGGCCGCGCACCTTGCGGCCGAAACCGGCCTGGAGGCCGAGCGCACCGCCCAGGTGCACCTGGTAGCCCTCGACCTGGTTGCCGTCGGCGTCCAGGACCAGCTGCCCCTTGAGGCCGATGTCGGCGGTCTGGATGCGGGCGCAGGCGTTCGGGCAGCCGTTGATGTTGATGGTGAGCGGCTCGGCGAAGTCCGGCATGCGGCGCTCCAGTTCGTCGATGAGCCGGGCGCCGCGCGCCTTGGTCTCGACGATGGCGAGCTTGCAGAACTCGATGCCGGTGCAGGCGATGGTGCCGCGCCGGAACGGCGAGGGGTTCACCTGGAAGTCCAGCGCCTCCAGCCCGGCCACGAGGGAGTCGACCTGGTCCTCCGCCACGTCGAGGATGATCATCTTCTGCTCGACGGTGGTGTTGAGCCGGTCGGAGCCGTGGGCGGCGGCCAGTTCCGCGATCTTCGTCAGGGTGGTGCCGTCGACGCGGCCGACGCGCGGGGCGAAGCCCACGTAGTAGCGGCCGTCGCGCTGCCGGTGGACGCCGACGTGGTCGCGCCACTCGGAGACGGGCTCCTCGGGCGCGGGGCCGTCGACGAGCTTGCGGTGCAGGTACTCGTCCTCCAGCACCTGGCGGAACCTGGCCGGGCCCCAGTCGGCCATCAGGAACTTCAGCCGGGCCCGGTTGCGCAGCCGCCGGTAGCCGTAGTCGCGGAAGATGCCGACGACACCGGCCCAGACGTCCGGGACCTCGGCCAGCGGCACCCAGGTGCCCAGGCGCTCGGCCAGCCGGGGGTTGGTGGACAGGCCGCCGCCGACCCAGAGGTCGAAGCCGGGGCCGTGCTCGGGGTGGACCACGCCGACGAAGGCCACGTCGTTGATCTCGTGCACGACGTCCTGCACGGGGGAGCCGGAGACGGCCGTCTTGAACTTGCGCGGCAGGTTGGAGAACTCCTTGCTGCCGATGTAGCGCTCGTGGATCTCGTCCACGGCCGGGGTGCCGTCGATGATCTCGTCCGCTGCGATGCCCGCGACGGGGGAGCCGATGATGACGCGCGGGCAGTCCCCGCACGCCTCGGTCGTGGAGAGCCCGACGGCCTCCAGCTTCTCCCAGATCGCGGGCACGTCCTCGATGCGGATCCAGTGCAGCTGGATGTTCTGCCGGTCGGTGATGTCCGCGGTGCCGCGCGCGTAGGTCTCGGAGACCTCGCCGATGGCGCGCAGCTGGGCGACGGTCAGCCGGCCGCCGTCGATGCGCACCCGCAGCATGAAGTACCGGTCGTCCAGCTCCTCCGGCTCCAGGACCGCGGTCTTGCCGCCGTCGATGCCGGGCTTGCGCTGGGTGTACAGGCCCCACCAGCGCATCCGGCCGCGCAGGTCGTTGGGGTCGATCGAGTCGAAGCCGCGCTTGGCGTAGATCGTCTCAATGCGTGTCCGCACATTGAGACCGTCGTCGTCCTTCTTGAACTGTTCGTTGCCGTTGAGCGGGGTGTGGTGACCTACGGCCCACTGACCCTCGCCGCGGTGACGGCTCACCTTGCGGCGGGGCGCGGCGGAGTTGTGCGGGGTGGCGGCCATGGTTGTTACGTCCTTCGGGACAGGCGGGAATGCGGCTCTTACCTGCGCGCACGGGCACGGCACGGGAAGCGTGCCGGGCTTGCGCGTCCTTGCGCGGGTGAGGCGGGGAGGGTGAGAACGGCGGTGCTGGGCTCGGCTCAGCTCGCCGGACAGATGGCGCTGGACATGCGGCAGAGATCGACGTGCCGTCGACTCACCAAGGCAATTCCAGTTCCGGACATGGCGGAAGCGTGGCACGGCTTTTCGGACCCAGTCCACCTTCGTCCGGATGGCGGACGAGACCGTCCCGCATGGCGAGACGTGGTGCTGTGTGTCACGGGTGTGCCGGGGGCCTGCGTGCCGGGCGGGCTCAGGCCCCTGGCCAGGGTCCCGGCGCGGCGGTGTCCGGCTCCTCCCCGACCTCGGTGTCGAAGAGCCGGAAGCCGCGCCGCCGGTAGTTCGCCAGCGCGTGCTCACCGTCCTTGCTGCACGTGTGCAGCCACACCCGCTTCGTGGGGGCGCGCCCCGGCCACCGCTCGGCCAGGTCCCAGGCCCGCGCGGTCCCGGACGTCAGCAGGTGCCCGCCGATGCGGCGTCCGCGGAAGGCCGGCAGCAGCCCGAAGTACACGATCTCCACGGCCCCCTCGTCCTGCGCCTGCAGCTCGACGAAGCCGGCGGGGGTCCCGCGGTCGTACGCCACCCAGGTCTCCACGCCGGGCCGGCCGAGGTGCTCCAGCCAGCGGGCGTACGTCCACGGCAGCCGGTCCGTCCAGCGGATGTCGCCGCCGACGGAGGCGTACAGGAAGCGGCTGAACTCGGGCGAGGGGACCTCGGAGCGGAGGACGCGGACGTCCCCCTCGGGGGCCCCGGCGGGCAGCAGGTCCGCCGGGGATGTCTGCTCCAGGGACCAGGTGGTGACGGTGATCGTGGACATGGGGGCCAGCGAATCACGAGGTCCGGGCCCGGTGCCAGGGCGGGGCCGCCGGGGAGGGGCCCGCGCGGACTCACTCCATCGACTCGTCCACCGACGCCAGCGGCACCGCGTACAGCACCCGCTGCGGATCGTCGTCCGGTTCCCCGCCGCCGTCCCCCTCCGCCGTCCGCTCCGTGAGCGTCCACAGCTCGCCGGTCTGCGGCCAGTACGACAGCGACTCGGCGTGCCGGCCCCAGCAGGCGCGGGAGCCGTCGGCGGTGCACTGGGCCGCGTCGGCGCCGTCCTCGTCCTGCCGCCACAGCGTGCCGTGCGGGCCGAGGTGCTCGGAGGTGTGCCCGACGTACCAGTCGGGCCGGCCCGCGTCGCCGCGCCGGTGGGACAGCACGCCCCGGACGCCGGCCGCCTCCGTCGCGTACGCCTCCTCCGCGTCCACCAGGCCGAAGGCGTCGGTGCGCAGCAGTCCGGTGCGGTCGGCGGCGGTGCTGAAGGGGTAGCGCCAGACCCGGGCCGGCGCGTCGTCGCCGGAGCCGGACTCCTCGGTGGCCACCAGACTGTGCGGGGTGGAGGTGCGGTCCAGCGAGAGGGAGGCGAAGCAGGGCGCCGCGTCCTCGCGCGCGGCGGTGCACGCGCCGCCCGTCGGGGTGTACGAGCCGGTCGCCGGCAGCACGTACCGGTGGCGGGCGGCCGACCAGCCGCCGCCCACCCTGCCGACCGCGTCGCCGGTCACGTCCGCCCGCAGGACGCGGTCCAGGTCGAAGACGTACAGGGCGTCGTCGTGGCCGGCGCCGTCCCGTGCCGTGACGATCAGCTTGTCCTGGTACCAGACCATGCCGCCGGCGCGGGAGCGCACCGGGGCGAAGTCCCTGCCGCCGTCGGTCGGGGCGACCAGGAGGACCCAGCGGTACCTGAGGTCGTCCGGGTCGCTCGCGTCGATGAACGCGACCCGGGCCAGGCCCTCGTCCGCCGCCGGCCCGCCGGCCGCGCGGTCGTCGTGCGTCCAGCCGGCGAGGATGACGCGGTCACCGCCCCAGGTGCCGTCCTCGGTGGCGTCGCCCGAGGTGGTGACGGACCGGGGGAGCCACTGCCGGGTCGTCGCGTCGTCGGTGTCCCAGCAGTAGGCGCGGGTCGCGGTGGGCTCGACGGGCAGCGCGGACTGCTCGCTCCCGGAGCAGTCCTCCTCGTTGCGCATCGGGCGGTCGGCGCTGCGCAGCACCTCGTCGACGCCGACGGCGCCGCCCATCCCGTCGGCCAGGGTGTCGAGCGTCGCCCCGCGCGTCATGCTCTCGTGGAGCTGGAACCGGCCCATCTCGGCGGCGGAGGTGAGCGGGGTCAGCGGGCCGGGAGTGTCGCCGCCGGCCGCCTGCGAGGTGCTGATCAGGGTCGCGGCCGCGGTCAGCGCGAGCGCCGTACCGGTCAGTCCGGCGCGCAGCGCGCGCCCCCGTCCGCGTCGTCGGTGCCTGCCGCGGTGCCTCGTCACAACCAACCTCCGATGACAGCCGGCCAACTGCCTCGATCGATCCGGACGTTGACGGAGAAGCAGGTGGGTGGTGCGGGAGGGATGCTACTTCAGACCACTCCGTGCCCGGTCGGGGAACCGCATAAATACAACGACTTCCCACACCCGGTGATCACACGTGTTCACCGGGTGCGCATGCCGGCAGGCTTCAGCCCACCGGGTGTGCCCGCTCCACCACCGAGGCGAGGTCCAGGGTGTGGGGCAGGGTGCCGAAGGCCGTGCCCCAGTCGCCGCCCAGCCGCGAGGCGCAGAACGCGTCGGCGACCTCCGGGGGCGCGTACCGCACCAGCAGCGAGCCCTGGAGCACCAGGGCGAGCCGCTCCACGACCCGGCGCGCACGCGCCTCCACGCCCTCCAGGTCGGCGAGCTCGGTCAGCAGGTTCTTGATCGCGCCGTCCAGCCGGTGGTCGGCGCCCCGGACCTGCCCGACCTCCGTCAGGTACGCGTTCAGCGCCTGCGGCTCGCGCTGCAGCGCCCGCAGCACGTCCAGCGCCTGCACGTTCCCGGCGCCCTCCCAGACCGAGTTGAGCGGCGACTCGCGCAGCAGCCGGGGCATCCCCGACTCCTCCACATACCCGTTGCCGCCCAGGCACTCCGCCGCCTCGGTCACCAGCGGGGTACAGCGCTTGGTCACCCAGTACTTGGCTGCGGGCACCGCGAGCCGCAGGAACGCCCGCTCGGCCTCGCTCCCGTCGTCGTACGCCGCCGCCAGCCGCAGGCCGAGCGCGGTCGCCGCCTCCGACTCCAGGGCCAGGTCCGCGAGGACGTTGCGCATCAGCGGCTTGTCGAGCAGCCTGCCGCCGAACGCCTCCCGGTACGTGCAGTGGTGCACCGCCTGCGCCACCGCCTGCCGCATCAGCCCGGCCGAGCCCAGCACGCAGTCCACCCGGGTGGCGGCCACCATGCCGATGATCGTGCGTACCCCGCGGCCCTCCTCGCCGACCCGGCGCGCCCACGTCCCGTCGAACTCGACCTCCGCGGAGGCGTTGGACCGGTTGCCCAGCTTGTCCTTGAGCCGCTGGATGCGGAACACGTTGCGGGTGCCGTCCGCGAGCAGCCGCGGCACCAGGAAGCACGTCAGGCCCCCCGGCGCCTGCGCCAGCACCAGGAAACCGTCCGACATCGGCGCCGAGCAGAACCACTTGTGGCCCTTGAGCTCGTACGTCCCGTCCTCGGCGAGCGGCCGTGCCGCCGTGGTGTTCGCCCGGACGTCGCTGCCGCCCTGCTTCTCCGTCATCCCCATGCCGAACAGGGCGCCGGCCTTCCGGTCGGCGGGCCGCATGTCCCAGTCGTAGAGCTGGGAGGTCAGCCGGGGCTCCCACTCGGCCGCGAGGTCCGGGTCGGCGCGCAGCGCGGGCACCGCCGCGTGCGTCATCGACAGCGGGCAGCCGTTGCCCGCCTCGACCTGCGCCCAGACGACGAAGCCGGCCGCGCGCCGCACATGGCCGCCGGGCCGGGTCCAGGCCGCCGTGAGCCCCTGGGAGACGCCCTTGCCGAGGAGCCGGTGCCAGGCGGGGTGGAACTCCACCTCGTCGATCCGGTGGCCGTAGCGGTCGTGGGTCCGCAGCTTCGGCGGGTTCTCGTTGGCCAGCCTTCCCCACTCCTGCACCTGCGCGGAGCCCGCCGTCTGCCCGAACGCCGACAGTTCCGCACGGACCTCGTCGAGCAGGTCCGGGGCGAGGTGCCGCTCGACCGCCTCGGTGAGGGCCCGGTCGGCGGTGAAGACGTCGTAGCCCTGCAGGGGCGGGGGCTGGTTGCTCACTTCATGGGTGCTCGCTGCCATGTCCGGAACCTACCCTCGGGTACGGGGGTGCTCACCCGGTGCGCGGCAGCCGCCGTCCCCCGCCCGGCGGCCCCCGCACGCGCCGCGGCGCTCCGGGTGCCGTCGGGCTCCCGGAGCGCCGCAGGTCATGCGGTGTGCGGTACGTGCCCGGCCGGCCGGGAGGGCGCGGCCGGGCACGGGCGCTCAGGCCGAGCGGGAGACCATCGGCAGTCCCCCGGTGGTGCCCTCCAGGACGTCCGCGCCGTACAGGTCGCTCACCCAGCCGTCGCGGTACACGCTGTCCAGGTAGCGCTCGCCCAGGTCCGGCGCGATGGCCACCGCCGTCAGGTCGTCGCTCCCGTTCCGGGCCAGCCAGTCGGACGCGCCGCTGACGACCGTGCCGGTGGAGCCCCCGAACAGGAACCCGCGGCGGGCCAGCCGGCGGCAGGCACGCACGGTGTCCGCCTCCTCCA
The DNA here is from genome assembly GCF_034105845.1 of Streptomyces sp. CRN 30. Taxonomy (NCBI): domain Bacteria; kingdom Bacillati; phylum Actinomycetota; class Actinomycetes; order Kitasatosporales; family Streptomycetaceae; genus Streptomyces; species Streptomyces sp. CRN 30. The sequence continues at coordinate 105,649 of NZ_JAVRHI010000507.1, forward strand.
CCCGCACCAGGTCGTCCACCCAGGACTCGTCCAGCAGCGGCGGGGTGACGCTCATGCCCAGCCCCGGGATCATCCGGCGGCCCGGAGCCCCGCCGAAGGACACCGAGCCCTCACTGTCCACGGCCACGATGCGCACGCCGCGCCGGTGTTCCCAGAACCAGCGCGCGCACCCCATCAGCGTCCCGGAGGTGCCCACCCCGACGAACAGCACGTCCAGTTGCGGGAACTGCCGGGCGATGGCCGGGGCCGTGGTGCGGTAGTGCGCCCGCCAGTTGCCCGAGTTGGTGTACTGGTCGAGCCAGACGTAACGGTCGTCGGAGGCGCACAGGGCACGGACGTACGAGATGCGCGCCCCGAGGAAGCCGCCGTCGGTGGCCGGCTCCGTGATCACGTGCACCTCGCTGCCGAGCGCCTCCATCAGCCGGCGTGTCTGCGGGTTGCAGCGGGAGTCGGTCACACACAGGAACCGGTAGCCCCTGCTGGCCGCGATCATGCTGAGTGCGACGCCCAGATTGCCGGACGAGGACTCGACCAGGACGGACCCCGGCGTGAGGATCCCGTCCCGTTCGGCGGCCTTCACCATTTCCAGCGCGGCCTTGACCTTGATCGAGCCCGCGAAGTTGAAGCCCTCGCACTTCAGGTAGAGGGAGTGTCCGACGACCGGTCGCAGATCGACGAACAGCTCCTCCTCGTTGAAGTCCGTGGGTACGGATATGACTGGCACTACGCCCCCCTGTTTCGCGCTTGCCATGCTGTCATAACTGGCGTGTTGTACAGACAATTGTTGTGTTGACTGGTTTTTGCGCATATTTCGCCTGAGCGAGGCACGCACGGGCTGGTCGGGCCCGTTCGCGCCGCTCGTGCGGGTGGTGCGGGTGGCTCAGCCGTGGCGGCTGAGCTCGTCGAAGAAGCCGTCCACCACGTGCAGCTGGTCGGCCCGGGACACGGCCTCGTGGACATGGGCGCCCACCGCCAGGTCGAGGACGCCGAGGCCGAACGGTGAGAAGATCACCGGCCGGTCGGACGGCACGCCCACCCGGCCGGAGAGCACGTCCTCCAGCGTTCCCGTCAGGAAGTCCCGGCCCTTGGTGAGCTTCTCGGCCAGGTGCGGTGAGGTGTCCGCCTTCAGACAGTGCTCCACGTCGTCGACGAAGTTCGCCGCGCCGAGCAGGATCTCCGGCGCCAGATCGCGTAGCGACACGTGCAGCACCAGCGGATCGTGCGCGAACCACTTCGGGTCGTGGACGTGCGGGGTCCCCGCGACCGTGGCGAAGACGACCAGGTCGCCCGCGCGGATCGCCTCCCCGGCGTCCTCGTGCACGGTGATCCGCGCGCCGCCGCCCGACCGTTCCAGATAGGCCCGGAACCCGGCGGCGCTCTCCGCGATCAGGTCGTACACCCCGATCTCCTCGAACGGCCAGCCGGTCGACGCCAGGTACGTGTGGATGTACCGGGCGATCAGCCCCGTGCCGACGAAGACCACCCGGGACGGCTTCGCGCGCCCCTCGCGGGCGTCGCCGAGCCGGTGGGCGGCGAGCGCCGCCGACGCCGCCGTGCGGGCCGCGCTGATCACCGACGCCTCCAGACAGGCGAACGGATAGCCCGTGGCCGGGTCGTTGAGGATCAGCACGGCCGACGCGCGCGGCAGCCCCGACTTGATGTTCTCCGGGAAACTGGAGACCCACTTCAGCCCGTCGACCCGCTTCTCGCCGCCGAGCGAGGCGGGCAGCGCGATGATGCGGGACGAGGGGCGGTCGGGGAAGCGCAGGAAGTACGACGGCGGGTTGACCGTGTCGCCCGCGCCGTGCAGGCGGTACACGGACTCCACCAGGTCCACGACCTCGCGCTCGCGGCCCTGGAGCACCTGCCGCACCTGGGCGCCGGTGATCACTGCGAAGGACGGCGGCGTGCCGCCGGCGGGCGGGGTCATCGGGCGGTCCCTTCCAGGGGCGTGGAGACGTCGGAGAACCGCACCGGGTCGGCCAGGCCCACGAGGACCTCGCGGTCCCCCGTGTAGGGCTCCCGGCTGTGCGCCGTACGGATGTTGTCGACGAGCAGCAGGTCGCCCGCCTGCCACGGCTCGCGACGGGTGTGCGCCGTGTAGACGTCCTGGATCGCCTCGACCACGTCCGGGCCGACCGGGTCGCCGTTGCCGAAACGGGTGTTGAACGGCAGGCCGTCCTCCCCGTACACGTCCACCAGGTACTCGCGGACCTCGGTCTCCATGGTCCACTCGTTGAGGAACGCGATCTGGTTGAACCAGCAGCGGCGGCCCGTCACCGGGTGGCGCACCACGGCGCTGCGGCGCTGCCGGGTGTGCAGCGAACCGTCGTCCTGCCAGGCGTACTCGATGGCGTGCACCCGGCAGTACGCCTCGACGGCGCCCCGGTCGTCCGTGCCGAACGCCTCCTCGAGGGTGGCGCCGATCTCGTCGTTGTAGCTGCGGGTGAGCAGCCAGCCCTCCCGCTCGAACCGTTCGGTCAGCTCGGCGGGGAGCGCCGCGAGCACGGCCTCCCCGTCGGCCACGGTCGTCGCTCCGCCCTCGGCGGGCGGGGTCAGGCAGGCGAACAGCATCAGCCCGGGGAACTCCATCGCGTAGCTGAGCTCGTGGTGCATGCACATCAGCTGGTTGGGCGGCCAGGCGGTGGAGGAGTGCAGCCCGTCGGCGCCCGATTCGCGCGGTGCGAACGCCTCCTTCTCGGGCATCAGGCTGTCCGCCAGCCGGGTCAGGACGGTGCCCGCCCGGGCCCGGTCGGTCAGGCCGAGTCCGCGGACGAGCACCGCGCCGTGCTCGGCGACGAGGGCGCGCAGCGCGTCCCGGTGCCGGGTGGTCCACTCCGTTGCGTCGCCGGAGACGCCGAGGAGCGGTGGCCTGCCCTCGCTCAGGACGAGGTCGTCGCGGAGCAGGGAAGTCGAGGACGACATGGTGGTGATGGTCCTTTCCGTAGTGCTCGGTTCCGTGGTGCTCGGTGGTACGGGCGGTGCGGGGCGGGAGCGGTTCATGCGTCGGTGCCCTCGGCCGGTACGGCGGTCCCGGCCGGTACGCCGGTGCCCGTCCGTACGTCGATCAGCCCGGCCAGGTCGGCCAGGACCGGGTACCGGGTGACGTCCTTGGGGGTCACCGCCCGGTCCAGGGCGATCGCCAGCTTCACCGCCGACAGCGAGGTGCCGCCGCGGTCGAAGAAGTGGTCCCGCCGGCCGACGCGGTCGCGCGGGACGCCGAGCACCTCGGACCACGCGGCGGCCAGCCGTTCCTCGGTCGGGGTGTCCGGCGCGGGGGCGGGAGAGCCGTCCCCGGCGGCCTCCAGCTCCTCGGCGAGGGCGGTCAGCACCTTGCGGTCGATCTTGCCGTTGGCGGTGAGCGGCAGGCGCTCGCGCCAGTGGACGACCGTGGGCACCATGTACGTGGGCAGGGACGCGGCGAGCGTCCGGCGCAGCACCTCGGGGTCCAGCCGGTTCCGCCCGCTGTAGAAGGCGGTCAGGTGCTCGCCCCGGGCCACGACCACGGCGCCGTCGCGCACGCCCGCGACCCGCAGCAGCGCGTTCTCCACCTCGCCGATCTCGATGCGGAAGCCGCGCACCTTCACCTGGGTGTCCTTGCGGCCCAGGAACTCCAGCTTGCCGTCGGGCCGCCAGCGCCCCTGGTCGCCGCTGCGGTACAGCCGCTCACCCGGCCGGTAGGGGTCGGCGGTGAAGGCGAGCCGGGTCCGCTCCGGGTCGTTGACGTAGCCCCGGCCGACGCAGACCCCGGAGAACACGATCTCGCCCGGGGCGCCCAGCGGCACCAGGCCCAGGTGCTCGTCGACGACGTACACGCGGACGTTGCGCACCGCACGGCCGAGCGGCACCCGGTCCCCGTCCGGCGGCCGGCGCAGCACCTCGTGGTTGGTGTCGTCCGAGGTCTCGGTCAGCCCGTAGGCGTTGACCAGCGGAACGGTCGGGTGCGCCGCGAACCAGCGCTCGGTCAGCTCCTTTTTGAGCGCCTCGCCGGTCACCGACACGATCCTCAGTTCGGGCAGCGGGCGCGGGTGGTGCTCCAGGTGGGCGAGGACGGCCTCCAGGTACGAGGGCACGACCTGGAGCACGTTGGCCCGGCCGCGGGCGATCCGGTCGACGAACCGGTCGACGTCCAGGATCACCTCCTGCTCCACCAGCAGGGTCCGCCCGCCCACGAGCAGCGCGGACACCAGCTGCCACAGCGAGATGTCGAAGCACTGGGGCGCGGTCTGGGCGACCACGGTCCCCTCCTCGATCCCCAGGTCCTCGATCTTGGCGAGGACGTGGTTCAGCATCCCGGCGTGCTCGCACATCGCGCCCTTCGGCTCCCCCGTGGAGCCGGAGGTGAAGTACACGTAGGCGAGCTGGTCGGCGGAGACCGGCACGTTCGGGTCGTCGGCGGCGTGGTCCTCCTCGTACGCGGTGCCGACCAGGAGCCGTGCCACGCCGGGCAGCCTCTCCAGCGCCGCGTCGAGCGTGGCCGTGCTGCCCTCCTCGGTCAGGGCCAGCACGCACTCGGCGCGGGTCAGCGTCCTCGCGATGCGCCCGGCCGGGAAGTGCGGCTCGACGGGCAGGTAGACGCCGCCGGCCTTCAGCACGCCGAGCACGGCGGCCGTCCAGTCCAGGTTGCGCTCGGTCACCACCGCGACGACGCCCTCGCGTTCCAGGCCGCGCGCGAGCAGGGCGTGGGCGATGCGGTTGGCGCGGGAGTTCAGCTCCCGGTACGTCCACCGCTCCTCGCCGCACACGGCGGCGACCGCGTCCGGGTCGGTCCGTACCCGCTCCTCGAACAGCTCGTGCACCCGCCGGTCCGGCAGCTCGCGGCGCGGCCCCGCCAGCCCGTCGAGCTGCCGGCGGGTCTCGTCGGCGGAGAGCAGGCCCTGCCGTCCGTAGTCGGCTTCGGGGTCGAGGGCCAGCGAGGTCAGCGCGGTGACGTGGTAGCCGGCGACCCGGGCCGCGGCCTCCCCGCCGAGCACGTCGGTGCGGTGGCGCACCCGCAGCCCGATCCGGTCGCCCTGCCTCCGGATGCCCACCCGCAGCACGGTGTCGCCCTCCAGGGCGCCGTCGCTGCCGGTGGCGTCGAGCACCGTCTCGAACGGCGGGCCGGTGAGGCCCAGTTCCTCGCGCAGGTCGTCGACCGGGAAGTCCGCGTACGCCCGTACGTCGGCCGTGACCTGCCGGGCGTGCCGCAGCAGCTCGTGCCACGGGCCGTGAGCGGTGTTCAGCCGGCAGGGCAGCGGACGGCCGCCCGCGACGGCCACCCAGCCGGTGGTGACCTCCCGCTCGCCGGTCAGCACGGCCAGCACGCGCGCGTGTGCGGCGAGCAGGACCGAGTCCAGCGGCAGGGCCAGGGCCCGCACGGCCGCCAGGAACCCGTCGGGCAGCGCCACCTCGACCTCGCCCGTCCCGGCCGCCGGCGCCGGTGTCCAGCGGGGGACCTCCGTCCGCCCGCCGGCGGTCAGCACCCCGCGCCAGTACGCGCGGGCGTCCTCGGCCCGCTTCCTCTTCGCGTCCATCAGGTCCATCGGTTCGTTCCCCCAGCTCACCGTCGTCCCCGGTCCTCCGTGGCCGGGTTGCCGCCCCACCGCGCGCGCGGCGGTACCTGTTCGCCCTTCAGCAGGAAGGAGTCGGCGGCGAGCTCGGCGCCGTCGCCCATGGTCACGCCGTAGTGGACCAGCGAGCCGACCCCGAGGGTCACGCCGTCGCCGAGATGGACGTGGTCCGACTTGAAGGTGCCGTCCTCCTGCGAGTGCGCCTGCAGCCGGCTGCCCGCGTTGAGGGTGCAGTCGTCACCGACCGTGGACAGGGTCCGCTCGGTCAGGTAGGCGCCGTCGTCGAAGACCCGCTTGCCGAACTTCGCCCCCATCAGCCGCCAGGCCCAGATCTTGTACGGGGTGCCGTTCAGCACGCCCAGGTGCAGGTCGGGCACCTTCCACAGGCGCTCGATGTGCCAGAACCGCTCGTCGTAGATGGAGAAGATCTCCGGCTGCAGCGGGCGGAACCCGAGGATGAAGCGTTCCACCAGCGCGAAGTACACGACGACGAAGACCGAGCTGAACACCATGAACGCGGTGACCACGGCGAGCCCTGCGGTGCCGTGCCAGTACAGGTCGGCGGCGGCGAAGCCGAGCACCGTGAGCACGAAGCCGCACACCCACCTCAGGACCAGGTGCATGCCCATCGACTTCAGGTTGTAACGGTTCTTCGCGAGCAGCCGGCGCTCGAACTCCGCGCCCTCGCGCAGGTGGTCGAAGCGGCTGTCGCGCTCCACCGACCGCGGGATCTCGAAGGCGGGCGAGCCGAGCAGCCCCACCCCTTCGCGGACCTCGCCGTCCAGTGGGACCAGCACCTTGGTCGCCAGCAGGCAGTTGTCGCCGGTCCTGCCCCCGGCCGGGTAGGCGATGGCGTTCCCGAGGAAGTTGCTCGCGCCGATCGAGGTCCGGGTGACCTTGAAGGAGGTGGCCGAGTACTCCCCGTTCATGATCGACAGCCCGTCCGCGACCATCGTGCCGCTGCCGACCGAGGACAGGAACGGTGTCTCGTGCGCCAGCTCGGTCCCGAAGTTGGAGCCGGTCTGCCGCACCTTGGACAGGTCGTACCCGAGGGCCTTGAGGTAGTACACGATGTAGGAGCTGTCGCCGAAGAGCCACTTGTAGAACCTGATGTTGGTCAGGCGGGTGATCGTGCGGTGCACCCCGTAGTGGAAGCCGTAGAGCGGGTACACCTTGTCGGGCTCGATCATCCGGTTCAGCAGGCGCGGCACCACGAGCACCATGACCGCGCCGGTCACGATGCCGATCGCGAACAGCACCGCGGACAGCGCCAGCGCCTCGACGTAGAACCGCAGCGAGCCGATGTCCCGGGCCCGCGGGTTGACGAGCGCCTCCAGCCCGGGCGCCACCGCGAAGAGCAGGTACAGCCCGCCGACGGCCAGCGGCACCCAGAGCAGGAACACCTGGAGCACGGAGGCGAGGGCGAAGCCGAAGCGGCGGAACGTGCCGCACGTCGCCGGGGCCACCCGCACGTGGTCGATCGAGGTGCGCTCGGCCGGGGACCCGTGCCAGCTCTCCCCGGCCGGCACGGACTCACCGGGGCGCAGCGCGGAGGAGTGGCCGAGCTGGGAGCCGTCACCCATCGACGTGCCGATGTCCAGCACGGTCCGCTCGCCCACGAACACGTCGCGGCCCAGGGTGACCGGGCCGGTGCGCAGGCGTCCCGCACGGGCCTGGTAGCACTGCATCAGGGCGTCCTTGCGGATCACCGAGCCCTCGCCCACCGTGAGCAGGTCCGCGGCGACGGGCACCAGCCGGCTCAGGACGGTGACGTTCCTGCCGATGCGGGCACCGAGGGCGCGCAGGTACAGCACGTACAGCGGGTTGCCGACGAAGAGCATCACGGGGCTGGTGTGCAGCAGCGCCCGGACGACCCAGAACCGCAGGTAGGCCAGTGACCAGACCGGGAACTCGGTCGGCCGGGCGCGGCCGATGAGCAGCCACTTGGCGGCGATCGGCAGGATGCTCGTGACGACGACGAGCGCCCCGCCGTAGAGCGCCGCCCGCAGGTAGGCCGTCAGGGCCGACCCGGTGGCGGTCACCCACTCGTACCCCCGCGTCAGGGTGACCGCGCCGATCAGGCAGGAGAGGACGAAGAGGAGGAGCTGCAGCGTCCCGACCAGCGCGTGGCCGAACGGGCTGCCGGGGGCCACCGGCTCGGCCTGCACGGGCGCCCGCTCGGGGCCCGGATCGGGGGCCTCGGTCAGGGCGGCGGCCAGGCCGCGCACCGTCGGATGGGCGTACACGTCCTTCATCGACACCGACGGCAGGTCGGACCGCTTCCGGACCTTCGCACAGAAGTGGGCCAGCACCAGCGAGTTGGCGCCGAGATCGTCGAAGAAGTGGCTGTCGGCCGGTACGTGGTCGACCCGTACGACCGCGGCCAGCACCTCGGCGAGGACCCGTTCGGTGTCCGCGCGGGTGAGCCGCGTGTCCGTGCCCGTGTCCGCCGTGCCGGTGTGTGCGACCCGCGTGTCCGCCTCCGCGTGCGTGACCGGGGTGCCGGTGTCCGCGCGTGTGACCTGCGCGGCCGGAAGGCCGGGCGGAGCGGCCGTCGCGGCCTCACCGCTGTTTCCCACCACATGAACTCCTTGCGCGATGTTTCGTTTCGGCGTGTGTGTTGTCGTGTGCGGTGCCCGGACCGGCCGGCGGACCGCGGGCAACCGTGACGAGGGCCCGGCCGTCGCACGACGGGCCCGGGCACCGGCCGCCCGTTTCCCTGTCCTTCGGTCCCCGGATATGCACCCGCGCCCCGTCGTGCCGGTTATGGCGCACCGGTTCCGGAGCGTCCGGAAGTATTCGTCAGGGGCCGTGGCTGATCACGTCGTGCCGGGCACGCATTGCCTGGGCCGGGCGGTGACGTCTGGGAACGGACGGGAAAGAGGAGGGCGTGGTGCGAGTGAAAGCATTGAACTCTCCGGGGCGGTTCATCGTTGGAATACGCCCAGGGGTGAGTGGCGTGGCGCACAATGACATGTCGAGCAAAAACGTTCAGTCGGCGTGTGGAAGAGTGGAACCGGACGGCCGGCTGGGTCGGCGCGGAGCGGTACGAGGGTGATCTGCCCGGTTCTCCGACAGATCACGGGCAACGTTGCAGTTGGGACACTTGGTCAGGTGTCCTGTGGTCCCCCGTTTCGCGGCGCCCCTCCCCCTTGGCGGTGGTCCGCAGTGGAATGCAATCTGGATTCTTTCGGTCTATTCGGGAACAGGTCAAGGGAGTTCGGGCAATTGACGCTTTCCGATGCCACGACCGCGCCATGGCCGATCTTCTCCGGTGTCTGCCGGGCAGCCCCGGCATGTGCTTCAACGGGGAACTTCTACTCCGGTCGAAGCAAGCGTCATCAACCATTCCACTTGCTGAACCCGCTGTTTTCGGCCACCGCCCGGCCAGCGCGGTCATGACAAGTGGAATGCCAAATAAATCTCGCCGGTTTCCCGTGGGTTGCCTTTGTATTTCTGCCGTGCGGCGCGACCCGTGGGAAGCGTGCGGCCCGGTGCGGGAGGGGTGGACGGCGTGCGTACCCCGCGACCACGCACCGGAACCGGCGGGCGCTGCGCCGCCCGTACCGGAACAGGACCGGCAATCCGTACCCGGAGCACCCCGGTATGCGTACCGCGTGGTGAGGGCCGCCTGTCGCGGCGGATACCGTAAGAGGCGTGCAGCCAGCAGTTGAGTTCACCGAGCACCCCTCCGGCCGTCTCCACCGGGCCCGCGCCCTCTACCGGAACGTCTCCAAGCGCCGGACCGCCTGGCTGCTCCTCAAGGACACGGTGAACTCGTGCATGGAGTACCGCATCCTCGGCCTCGCGGCGGAGGCGGCGTTCTTCACCCTGATGTCCGTGCCGCCGCTGCTCGTCAGCATGATCGGCCTGCTCTACTACGTGGACGGCTGGACCGGCGCCGACACCATCTCCAGCCTGGAGAGCAACCTCCTGGAGGCCTCCCGCACGGTGCTCTCCGACCGGGGCGTGAAGGAGATCGCCCAGCCGATCCTGGACGACGTGACCGGGGGCGGCAGACCCGACGTCATCTCCGTCGGCTTCCTCTTCGCGGTCTGGTCCGGCTCCCGCGCGGTGAACGTCTTCATCGACACCATCACCGTGATGTACGGCCTGGACGGCGTCCGCGGCATCGTCAAGACCCGCCTGCTGGCCTTCCTCCTCTTCATCGTGGCGCTGCTGATCGGATCGGTGGCGCTGCCGCTGATGGTCGCCGGACCGGACGCGGTGGTGAGCGTCGTGCCGTGGTCGGCGACCCTGGTGCAGATCCTGTACTGGCCGGTCGTGATCATCCTGTCGGTCGTCTTCCTCACCACGCTGTACCACGTGTCGGTGCCCGTGCGCTCGCCCTGGGTGGAGGACGTCCCCGGCGCCCTGGTGGCCCTCGCCATGTGGGTGCTCGGCAGCTTCCTGCTGCGCATCTACATCACCAGCACGATCGAGGGCGCGACGATCTACGGCTCACTGGGCGCGGCCGTCGCCGTCCTGCTGTGGATCGGCGTGTCCGCGTTCGCGGTGCTGGTCGGCGCCGCCGTCAACGCCGCCATCGACCGGGTCTGGCCGGCCGCCGCCACGGCCGCCGCGCGCGCCGCCAACGAGCGGCTGCGCGAGGAGCTGGCCGCCGAGTACGTCGCCCGGGCCGCCGCCGCCCGCGCCGGCGGCCCCGCGGACGCCGGTGCCCCCGACGAAGGTGACGACGACCCCGACCAGGACATGCCCTCCGAGTTCCCCGAACGCTGGTCCCGCTTCCTGCCCCCCGAGGACGTCACCTCGCGGCTGCGCGCGCACGCCAAGACGCCCCACAAGCCGGAGGGCGGGGACCCGCCGGCGCAGTGAGGGGCGGCCGCCCGCGCCGCCCTCGTGCCGCGCGGCGTCGTCCCGTCCCGTCGTCGTCCTCGGCCCGCTCCCCGTCGTCTCAGGCCCGCTTCCCGTCATCCCCGTCATGGGACCAGCCGACGGGCGGGCCCCGCAGGCGAACGACGCCGAACGGCTCAAATGCATGCGTGCGCGTCCACGCCGACGCCATGGATCCGCCCGCCGGCCCGCCGGAGGGACCGGGCGCCCGGGGCGCCTCCATGTGATCCGGGCGGGCGTGCTTCGGCCCGCCGCGCTGCGTAGCCTTGCATGCGTGTACGAAGAGCGGGCGTCGCGGCTGGTGGGCGCGGTGGTGTGGACGAAGACCGCGGACGGGTCGGCCGCGCCGGGTGCGCGCCTGGTGCTCCCCGACGGCTGCATGGACCTGCTGTGGCACGCGGGGCGGCTGCTGGTCGCCGGGCCCGACACCCACGCGCACGCCCCCGGCGCGGACTCCGGGAGCTGGGCGGGCGTCCGGTTCCACCCGGGCACCGCGCCCGCCCTCCTGGGCGTCCCCGCCCACGCGCTGCGCGACCGGCGCGTCGACCTCGCCGACCTCTGGCC
>NZ_JAVRHI010000508.1:0-61493 GCF_034105845.1 Streptomyces sp. CRN 30
CGCGCCCCCGGCGGAGGAGGCCGTGGTGACCGTCACGGAGCCGGTGGCCGCGCCCGCACCGGCCGCCGCACCGGCGCCGGTGGCCGAGGAGCCGCAGGCCGGCTCGTCCTCGGATGCCGGTGCGGACACCGGGGACGCCACGGACAGTGCCGCGCCCGCCCGGCCCCGCCGGCGCGCGGTGCGCAAGGCGACCGCGCCGACCGCGTCCGAGGACACGGCTGTGGTAGTGGTGCCGTCGGCTGCCGCGGAGGCTCCGGTGGACGCGTCCGCCAAGGCTCCGGCGGAAGCACCGGCGGACGCACCGGCGGAGGAGCCGGCGTCGACGGAGGAGGCCGCGCCGGCGAAGAAGACCGCGCGCAAGACCGCCGCCAAGAAGACGCCCGCCAAGAAGGCGGCGACGAAGAAGGCGACGGCGGCCAAGAAGACGACGACGGCGAAGAAGGCGACGACGAAGAAGACCGCCGCCAAGAAGACGACGGCCAAGAAGGCGGCGTCGAAGAAGACCGCGGCGGCCGAGCAGGCGTCGTCCAAGGTCACGGCGTCCGCGTCGGAGCCGGCGTCGACCGACGAGGGCTGACCCCCTCGGCGGGGTCGCGTGAGCTGGTGACCGGTGCCCCGGTCCGGCGGTTCGTCCGCCGGACCGGGGCACCGGTGTGTCGGCCACCGGCGCGCCCCGGTGCGGCGTAGAGTCCCGTGAGCTGCTCGCGACGCATGGACGGACCAGGGCCGGGACGGAGAGTGGAGCGCATGGCGCGGGTGCGCCGGAGAGCCACCGGGCGGCGGGCGGTCGCGCTGGCGACGGTGCTGTCGGCCGGACTGCAGGCCGCGGCCGCGACGGGGAGCGCGCGGGCCGTGGACGCACCCGGGTGGACCGGGGAACCCCTCTTCAACGACCCGCTGGGCACCCGCGAGGAGCAGCTCGCCATCCGTACCCGGCTGCTCGAACTGACCGGCGCGGCGCTGCCCGGCTCCACCATCAGGGTGGCCGTGTACCACCTCTGGGAGGCCACGGTCGTGGGCGCGCTCCTCGCCGCCCGGGAGCGTGGCGTGCACGTGCGGGTGCTCCTGGACGAGTCCAGCGTCAGCGACCGGCCGGCGAACACGGCGTACGGGAGGCTGGCCGCGGGGCTCGGCACGGACCCGGGGCGGCGGTCGTACGTCGCGACCTGTCCCGTGGACAAGTCGTGCCTCGGGGACCCCCGGTACGGGAAGTCGATCATGCACAACAAGTTCTGGCTGTTCTCGGCGGTGCGGGGGGCCGGGAACGTCGTCGTGCAGACGACCGCGAACTCGACGCCCTCCGCGCACACCAGGTTCTTCAACGACGCGCTGCTGCTGCCGGACAACCCGACGATGTACGGCGCGTACGCGGAGTACTTCGACACGATGGCCGCGGGGGACTGGAAGAACTGGAAGTACCGGACGGCGGGCGGCGGCCCGTACGAGGCGTACTTCTTCCCCCGGGCCGGCACCACGCGCGCCACCGACACCGTGTACGCGGCCCTGGACCGCGTCACCTGCGTGTACGAGGACGGCGCGGGCGCCGCCCGGAGGACCTCGGTACGGGTCGCGATCTTCAAGATCACACGGCAGGCCGTGGCCGGGAAGCTCGTCGCACTGCAGCGGGCCGGCTGCCGTGTCAGCGTCGTGTACGCGGAGTCGGACAGCGCGGCGAGCGGCGGCGGCACCAAGGGAACCTGGGAGAAGCTGCACACACCGGGCGGGCCCGCCGTGCGGTGCTACAACGACGACCGCGACCCGCTGCACCCCGGGCGCAAGCTCGTCACTCCCTACATCGTCCACTCCAAGTACCTCCTCATCGACGGCGTGTACGCCGGGGTACGGAACAAGGTGGTCCTCACCGGCTCCGGGAACTACACCGGGCCCGCGCTGCGCGAGAACGACGAGGCGGTCATCGAGGTCGACGACGACGCCCTGCACGACCGGTACCGGGCGCACTTCCAGCGGGTGACCGAGGTCGCCCACCCCGGCCGGGCGGACGGCACGGACCTGTGCAAGGGCGTGAAGCCGCTGCCCGCGGACGGGGAGAGGGCCGTGCGGTGACCGCCCGGAACGGCCGGGACTCGGTTTGACCCGTTCGGGGCGGGCCCCGTAACCTTGGTCGTCGGCATGTCCGCTGACATGCCACATCCCCGTAAACCTCTTCCTCCCGGGTGCCCCGGTGTCCCGAGGAGAGGCCGCCCGTGTTCGTTCCCGGACGGCTGGACTGCGGGGTGCCGTTCCGAGCGAGAGAGTGAGATCCGCGTGTACGCCATCGTGCGCAGCGGTGGTCGCCAGCACAAGGTTGCTGTCGGCGACATCGTTGAGGTTGACAAGATTTCCACTGCCAAGGTTGGCGACTCGGTCGAGCTCTCGACCCTGCTCGTTGTCGACGGCGACTCCGTGACCAGCGACCCGTGGGTGCTGGCCGGGATCAAGGTCCAGGCCGAGGTCGTGGACCACCACAAGGGCCAGAAGATCGACATTCTGCGCTACAAGAACAAGACGGGTTACCGCCGTCGTCAGGGCCACCGCCAGCAGTACACGGCGATCAAGGTCACTGAGATCCCCGCGGCTGCGAAGTAAGGGACTGAGGAGACATGGCACACAAGAAGGGCGCATCGTCCACCCGGAACGGTCGCGACTCCAACGCTCAGCGGCTCGGCGTGAAGCGCTTCGGCGGTCAGGTCGTCAACGCCGGTGAGATCCTGGTCCGCCAGCGCGGCACGCACTTCCACCCGGGTGCGGGCGTCGGCCGTGGCGGCGACGACACGCTGTTCGCGCTGCAGGCCGGTTCGGTGCAGTTCGGCACCGCCCGTGGCCGCAAGGTCGTGAACATCGTCCCGGTCGCCTGACCGGAACCACTCGCGAGGCGGACCTCACTTCCCGGTCGGGAAGTGGGTCCGCCTTTCGCGTGTTAGCTGTAGGCAAGAGCTGTACCAAGTAATCCATTGAACGTGCTGGAGGCACCCCACCATGACCACCTTCGTGGACCGCGTCGAACTGCATGTCGCCGCGGGTAACGGAGGCCACGGCTGTGCCTCCGTCCACCGTGAGAAGTTCAAGCCGCTGGGCGGCCCCGACGGCGGCAACGGCGGCCGGGGCGGCGACGTCGTCCTCGTCGTCGACCAGTCCGTCACCACGCTGCTCGACTACCACCACTCCCCGCACCGCAAGGCCACCAACGGCAAGCCCGGCGAGGGCGGCAACCGCTCCGGCAAGGACGGGCAGGACCTGATCCTCCCCGTGCCCGACGGCACCGTCGTGCTGGACGGGGCGGGCAACGTCCTCGCGGACCTGGTCGGCCACGGCACCTCGTACGTGGCCGCACAGGGCGGCCGTGGCGGCCTCGGGAACGCCGCGCTGTCCTCCGCCCGGCGCAAGGCCCCCGGCTTCGCCCTGCTCGGCGTACCGGGCGACCTCCAGGACATCGTCCTGGAGCTGAAGACCGTCGCCGACGTCGCGCTGGTGGGCTACCCGAGCGCCGGCAAGTCGTCCCTGATCTCGGTGCTCTCCGCGGCCAAGCCGAAGATCGCGGACTATCCGTTCACGACGCTCGTGCCGAACCTGGGCGTGGTCACCGCCGGCTCCACGGTCTACACGGTCGCCGACGTGCCGGGCCTCATCCCGGGCGCCAGCCAGGGCCGCGGTCTGGGCCTGGAGTTCCTGCGCCACGTGGAGCGCTGCAGCGTGCTCGTGCACGTGCTGGACACCGCGACGCTGGAGTCCGACCGGGACCCGCTCTCCGACCTCGACATCATCGAGGAGGAGCTGAGGAGCTACGGCGGCCTGGACGACCGGCCGCGCATCGTCGTCCTCAACAAGGTCGACGTGCCGGACGGCAAGGACCTCGCCGAGATGGTGCGGCCGGACCTCCAGGCGCGGGGCTACCGGGTCTTCGAGGTGTCGGCGGTCGCGCACATCGGTCTGAAGGAGCTCTCCTTCGCCCTGGCCGACCTGGTGGGCCAGGCCCGTGCGGCGAAGCCGCTGGAGGAGGCGACCCGGATCGTCATCCGCCCGAAGGCGGTCGACGACACCGGCTTCACCGTGGTCCGCGAGGACGACGGAATGTTCCGCGTGCGCGGTGAGAAGCCGGAGCGCTGGGTGCGCCAGACCGACTTCAGCAACGACGAGGCCGTCGGCTACCTCGCCGACCGGCTGAACCGCCTCGGCGTCGAGGAGGAGCTGATGAAGGCGGGCGCCCGCGGTGGCGACGGCGTCGCCATCGGCCCCGAGGAGAACGCCGTCGTCTTCGACTGGGAGCCCTCGGTCATGGCCGGCGCGGAGATGCTCGGCCGCCGCGGCGAGGACCACCGCTTCGAGGCCCCCCGTCCCGCCGCGCAGCGCCGCAGGGACCGCCAGGCGGAGCGCGACGAGGCGGACCAGGCGTACGAGGGCTTCGACCCGTTCGACTGAGCGGCTCGGCCGCCGGAGGGACCGGCAGCGGGCGCGCGTCCCGCCCGTCCGGTCCCCTCCGGACGCGGGCTCTCAGTTCGTCCGGGCCTCGAGCAGGGTGCCGAGCGTGCCGTTCTTGGCCGCCTCCTGCAGCTCCGCGTCGCCGGGCGCCTCCGCGAACTCGTGGAGGACGTCGTCGGGCAGGAGACGGTAGTGCTCGGTGAGCGACGGCAGCAGTGCCGGGAGGTCGAGGCCGCTCGGCCCCCGCTGCAGCTTCCTGAGGAAGCCCCGGTAGGTGAACGCCGCGTACCGCTGCAGCATGCGCTTGACCTCGCCGGGGTGCCGGTCGCCGAGCCGCAGCAGGTGCAGGTTCAGTTCCAGGTGGTCGAAATAGTTGGCCGGATTGGTCCGCAGGGAATCCATGATGGAAGTCCGGTCGGTCCGCTTCTGGTAGTTGTACACCGGCTTGTCGAGCAGGTATATGCTTTTCGCGGCCAGCATGGCGGGAATGCTGAACCAGGCGTCCTCGAACAGGCGGCCGTCGGCGAATTGCAGTTTGGCTCGGCGGACGAAGCGCGCCGAGTAGAGCTTGTTCCAGACGCTCCCGGAGAAGATGATTTCCGGGTACTCGCTGATGTCGGTGATCAGCCGGTCGCCCTCGCCGAAATGCTGCTTCCAGCGGCCGTAGGGGCGTTCCGGGACGTTGACGAAGTCCGCGATCACCATGTCGGCCTTGCTCTCCCGGGCGCAGGTGAGCATGGAATGGAGGCCGTCCTCGCGCAGGACGTCGTCCCCGTCGGCGAAGGCCAGATAAGGCGCATCGACCTCGGTCATCGCGTAATTGCGGGCGGCTCCCGGCCCCGCGTTCCGCTGGGTGAGCACGCGTGCGTTGGGGTGCCGGCGGGCGAAGTCCGCCAGCAGCCCGGGGGTGCCGTCCTCCGAACCGTCGTCGACCAGCAGGACCTGTGTCCTGTCGAATCCTCGCTGGGTCTCTATCGATTCCAGGCATGCGGGAAGATAGGGAGCCACGTTGAAACACGGCACGATGAGTGCGATGTCGTACCTGGATTTCGAGAAGCGCCATTTCACGGCGTGTGCGTCCTCTTTCGGAAGAAACCCGTCCGGTGACGGCCGAGCAGGGTGCAGAACGGGCCGGTCCCCGTCCGACGACGGGAACCGGCCCCACGGAACTGCCGGGTCCCGAGGACGGTCCGAGAACCGGCCCGGACCCGGCGGGGCGGCGGGCTCAGCGGCTCATGGCGGGAGTCTCCTGCGGGGCCTCGGACGCCTGCGCCTTGAAGGACGCCATGGTCCGTTCGAAGTCCTTGGTGGAGAGCAGGAGCTTGTAGATGATGGCGAACTCGAAGAGGAGCAGCAGGGCGCCCGCGCCGATGGTCGTCCACATGATCGCCCCGGCGAGCGGAGCGATGATGAAGACCGCCATCTGGAACTCGATGCCGCTGACCAGGTGGGTACGGATGCGGTGCGCGATCAGGTAGTCACGTATCCGCTCGTACTTGGTGAAGCGGCGGATGAAGGACTGCTGGGTGACCATCAGGGTGGAGGCGGGCTTGCTCACCGGCAGGGCGTCCGCGGGGTCGTCGGCCCCGTCGACCGCTCCGCCGACCGTTCCGTCCATGGCGGCGAAGGCGCTGGCGGGGGCGGCCGGCGCGGTGCCGTTCAGGGCGGCCGCGTCATCGAGCTTCTTCTTCATGCCCTGACGCACCTTGAAGATCTGCAGCGCGTCGATGTACCGCAGCATGTCCAGGAAGACGACCGCGAGGGCCAGCCACACGAAGGCGACGTTCCCGGTCTTGGCGTACTGGCCGCCCATGAGGGCGATCGCGCAGATCAGGACCCGGACGCGGTCGAAGACGTAGTCCAGCCAGGCACCGAACTCGGAACCCCGGCCGGTGAGCCGGGCGAGCTTCCCGTCCATGCAGTCCAGGATGAAGCTGACGTGGTAGACGATCGCACCGATGATCAGCCACTGCCGGTCGCCCTGGGCGAAGCAGGCCGCCGCCGCCAGTCCCATGACCAGAGCAGCCCACGTGATGCCGTTCGGAGTGATGCGTGGCCACCTGGCCGTCCACCGGACCAGTGGCGTGGCCACGGGGTCGACCAGGAGAACGGTCCACCATGCGTCTCGTCTCTTCTCGGTGAGACGGCGGACCTCGGCGAGAGGCGGGATGTCCATGCAGAGGCCTTCCAGGCTGCTGATTCACCGGCGTCGCGGCCGGAGAAGTGGGTGTGGCTGGTTCCTGCCCCGGCTTGCGCCGTGCCGCCGGCGCGGGAGAGGCAGGCTCAGGAATCTACCGGGCGTCGAACAGGCCAACGGTCCCCAAACTCTAGACGCACAGCGAGGCGTCGGGTTGCAGAACCGATCATGTGGTATAGGCCACAGTCCCGTATGTCTGCCTTGTGTGGTGGGGGCCGCGGGGGGCCCGGAGGGGCTGCGTTAACCTGCTCTTGAGACTGGCTACGCCCCTATGTCGCCTGCTGTTTGCCCGGCGGCGCGTCACCGTTGCCGTGTGCGGCACGACGGTCGGTGCTCCTGTTGCTGCTGCCGCGGCCAGGGATCCCGGTACGCAGGAGTAGCACTCCCAGGAGATCACCATCGGCGATGGAGGCGTAATGTCCACTTCCGCGGACACTGCACCCGTTATTACTGTGGTTGTACCCGCTTACAACGCCGCAGGGACCGTGGGCAGGGCCCTCGACTCGTTGGCGGTGCAGACGTTCCGGGACCTCGAGGTCGTGGTCGTCGACGACGCGTCGCAGGACGCCACGAGGGCGGTGGCGGAACGGTACGCCGAGCGGCTTCCCGGGCTCCGCGTCATCTCCCGTGACACCAACAGCGGCGGTGTCGGCGCCCCGCGCAACGACGGGATCCGCGCGGCCCGCGGCGAGTACGTCATGTTCCTCGACGCCGACGACGAGCTGACCGCCAAGGCCTGCGAGAAGCTGCTGCAGTCGGCCCGTGAGAGCGGCGCCGACATCGTCGCGGGCCGTACGCACCGGGTGAACCACGAGCGGGCCACGTCGAGGCTGTGGCAGCCGGCGCTCTACGGGACCGAGCGGTACGTCGCGGCGGCGAGCGCCTGGCCGGAGCTGGTCAACGACCCCATCGCCGCGGCCAAGCTCTACCGCCGGGCCTTCCTCGTCGAGCACGACATCCTCTTCCCGGAGGGCCTGTTCTACGAGGACACGCTCTTCTCGGCCATGACGTACGCGCACGCCGAGGGCGTCGCGGTGGTCGCCGAGCCGGTGTACCGGTGGATCTGGGAGGACGCCGCGCCCGGCGCCGGATCGATCACGAACCGGCGGAACGAGATCCGCAGCATCAGGGACCGCATCGAGGTCCACCGGCGGACGGACGCCTTCCTGGAGTCCGTGGGGGCCCGTGAGCTCAAGGCGCACAAGGACGCCCGCTTCCTCGGCCACGACGTGCGGCTCTACATGAAGGAGCTGCGGACCGCCGACGAGGAGTTCCGCTCGGCCTTCCTCGACATCGTCTCCGGCTACCTGGCCGAGGTGGGCGAGGAGGCGTACGCCCTGTGCAGCCCGCTGGACCGGGTGCGCGCCTTCTACCTGCGGCACCGGCTGCCCGACGAGGCGCTCACCGTCTCCGACTTCGAGCAGCGGCGCAGCGTGGTCTCGACCGACCTGGCACAGCGGGACGGGCGGACGTACTGGTCCGGCCGCCACCTGTCGCTCCCGGGCGCCGCCGAGGCCCTGGACGTCACCGAACTCGGGCTGCACGACGAGCCGTTCGACAACGCGCGGCTGTTCAACCGGGTGACGTCGCTCCGCTTCGACGGCGGAACCCTGCACGTCACCGGTGAGATCACCAACCAGTTCCAGCGCATCGGCGCCGGTGACCGCACGGAACTGGTGCTGCACGTGCGGGCCAAGGGAGTGCCCGGCCGGGCCTCCGTCAAGGCCGGGGACGTGCGCGTGACCGAGGACCACCTCTCCTACGCCGTCTCGGCCGACCTGGGGTCGCTGGCCGCCCGGTACGCGGACCAGGAGACGGTGAACGTGTCGCTGCAGGTCCTCTGGGAGGGCCGGAAGCACACGACCGCGCTGTGCGTGCGCAGCCTCGACCTGGAGCCCGTGGACCGCGCCCTGGACGGTTCGGGACTGGAGGCCTCCGAGTCGTCCAGCGGGAACCTCGTGCTCCGGCCGGCCGGCACCCGCACGGCCGCCGTCCGGGACGTCCCGGAGACGGACTGGACCTGGTGGGAGGGCCGGACCCGGCCGGACGTCCTCCCCGCCCCGGCGGAGCCCGAGCTGTCCGTGGTCCTCACCTGTGCCGCCGAGACGGAGTCCCTGCGCGCGAGCCTGCACTCCCTGGCCTGCCAGGACCTGTTCCCCCGCACCGAGCTGCACCTGGCCGTCGGTGACGGCGCCGGCGAGGACGTCGCCCTCGCCGAGGAGTTCGCCGGGAAGTACGGCAACGTCACGGTCCTGCGGGCCGGTGCGGACGCCGGCGACGGGACGGGCATCCGCCCCTCCGCGCCCTACGTGGCCTTCCTCGACGGCTCGACGGTCCTCGCCGAGGGAGGTCTGCGGCGGCTGCTGGACGCCGCGACGCGGAACGACGCCGATGTGGCGCTCGGGAACACCTGGCAGATGTCAGGGGCGCTCGCCGCGGTGGAGGAGCGCTGGCGCGAGCACTTCGGAGCCGGGGACACGGTCCTGGACGGAGTCGGTGCCGCACCCGGCCTGCTCTTCGCGGCCTTCCCGGGCGGCAAGGTCTTCCGCAGCGCCTTCCTGAGCGGGCTCGGCGTCCGGCCCGGCCCGGACACGGGCATCCGGGAGGTCGTCACCGCGCTCGTCCGGGCACGCCGGATCGCCCTCACCGACTCGGTCGTCCAGGGCGTCCCGGGGCCCGGCCCGGCGACGGGTGACCGCCTGTCGGCGATGCACCGCATGCTGGAGCTCAACTCCGCCCTGGCCGACGACTTCGCCTCCGCCGACGAGGCGGACAAGGCCCTGGTCCGCGCCTTCGCGGCGGGCAGCTTCGACAGCTGCCTGCGCGACCTGCCCAGGATCCTCGGGCGCGAGGAGCTCGCGGAGATCTATCCGCGGATCAGGGAGCTGTACCGGGACATACCGGACGACGTGGTGCTGGAGCACGCGCCCGCCGGCAAGTCGCTGCTGCTGCACCACGCGGTGAGGTCCGGCAACGCCGAGCTGTTCCGGTCCTCCACGGAGCCACCGCAGTTCCTCCCGCAGCTCTTCGTCGACGGGCCGCTCCTGCTGCGCAGGGTGGCGGGGGACGTCGAGCCCTCCACGCTGCTGCGCGTCGAGAACCGGTCCGCCCTCGCGGAGTCGGTGCAGCCCGTCGACGGGGCGCTGCGCGTCGAGGGCTTCCTGCTGCTGGGCGGGGTCGACCTGGCCCAGGACCTGGAGAACCGACTGGAACTGGTGCTCACCTCGCCGTCCGGGCAGGAGCGCTGCGTGGCGGTCCGGCAGGTCTACCGCCGCGACCGCTGGCACGTGCGCAGGCAGCGGGACCTGCACTCCGGCTGGCGCGCCGACCTGTACCACGGCGACCTGGGCAGCCTCCCCTCCGGCGCGTGCGGCCTCGCCGTCCGGATCCACGGTGAGAGCGGCCACATCGACATCCCGGTGACGCCCAGGCCGGCGCTGCACCGGTACAAGGCGCCGAACCGGGTGAGCGGATTCCGCTACCGGGTGACGGTGGCCGGCGACGGCACGGTCGACCTGCGGGTGGCCGCCGGCCGCAAGGCCCGGATCGCCGACGCGGCCCGGAGATTCGCCGACCAGACGGCCGCGGTGCTGAAGCGCCGGCCCGGCTGGCGCCTGCGGCTGCTCTACTGGCTCACCCGCCCCGTGCTCGCCCGCCGCGACATCTGGATCGTCGGCGAACGGCAGGACACCGCGCAGGACAACGGCTACCACTTCTTCCGGTACATGCGGGAGAACCACCCCGAGCGCGACGTCCACTACGTCATCGCCCCGAACTCCGCCGACCGCGAGAAGGTCGCCGGCTTCGGCAACGTCATCGCCCTGGGGTCGTGGAAGCACAAGCTGTACCTGCTCAACGCCGCCCGGCTGATCTCCCCGTACGACCTGGAGGCATACCTCGCGCCCCCCGGTATCGCCAAGGTCGAGTACCTGCGCCGGTTCGGGGACCTGATGCGCTACCGCCGGGTGTTCCTGCAGCACGGCGTCACGTACAACGACGTGTCGCAGTCCGCGCACAAGCAGTCGACCAGCGTCGACCTGTTCGTGGCGGCCTCCCAGCACGAGGCCGACTACATCGCGTCGGAGATGGGGTACGACCGGGGCGAGGCGAAGGCACTGGGCTTCCCCCGCTTCGACAAGCTGCAGCCGGTCGAACCGGAGCAGCCGACCATCCTGCTGATGCCGACCTGGCGGCGGGACATCGTGGTGCCCTCCTACAACCGCAGCCGCCGGCCGAAGGTGCAGTTCGCCGCCTCGGAGTACTACCGCTTCTTCTCCCTGCTCCTGGAGGACGAGCGGCTGCGGAACGCGCTGCGGGAGTCAGGCGTGCGCCTGGAGTTCTTCCCGCACTACGAGATCCGCCCGTACCTGCGCCACTTCAAGGTCGACCATCCGTCGATCAGCGTCGCGGACCCGAAGAAGCGCGGTGTGCAGGAGGCCATGAAGGAGTGCTCGCTCCTGGTCACCGACTACTCCTCGGTCTTCTTCGACGTCGCGTACATGGGCAAGCCGGTCGTCTACGTGCCCTTCGACGAGGACGACTTCTACGGCCGCCACTACCGGCGGGGCTACTACAACCTGTCCGAGGACGGGTTCGGCCCCGTGTGCCGCACGGTGGACGACGCCGTCGATGAGATCATCGCGGCGATCGACCGGAAGTTCACGGTCGAGAGCCCGTACAGCGATCGCGTGGACGAGTTCTTCGTGCGCCGTGACATGGCCAACAGCGCCCGTGTATTCGAGGCCATAGACCGTCTCGGCTGACGGCCGAGTGAAGGGGATGAGGCAATGAACTGGCTGATCACAGGAGGCGCCGGCTTCATCGGCGCGCATGTCGTCCGGGCCATGAGGGCGGCCGGTGAGCGGGTCGTCGTCTTCGACGACCTGTCGACCGGTGACTCCGGCAACGTCCCGGAGGACGTGCCCCTGGTCGTCGGCACGGTGCTCGACCGGGCGGCACTGGACGCCGCCATCCGGGAGCACGCGGTGACGGGCGTGGTGCACATCGCCGCGAAGAAGCAGGTCGCCGAGTCAGTGGAGCAGCCCCTCCACTACTACCGGGAGAACGTCACCGGGCTGGAGACCGTGCTCGCGGCCGTGGCCGACGCCGGGGTGAAGCGGTTCGTCTTCTCCTCCTCCGCGGCCGTCTACGGCATGCCGGACGTCGACCTCGTCACCGAGGAGACGCCCTGCGTGCCGATGAACCCGTACGGGGAGACCAAGCTCGTCGGGGAGTGGATGGTCCGGGCGGCCGGCCGGGCCCACGGCATCGGCAGCGTCTCGCTGCGGTACTTCAACGTCGCCGGCGCGGCGAGCGCGGAACTCGCCGACCGCGGTGTCTTCAACCTCGTGCCCATGGTCTTCGAGCGGCTGGAGGCCGGTGAGGCGCCGCGCGTCTTCGGTGACGACTACGCGACGCCCGACGGCACCTGCGTCCGCGACTTCATCCACGTGGAGGACATCGCCTCGGCCCACCTCGCCGCTGCCCGCAGGCTCGCCGACGACCCCGAGGGCACCGAGCTGACCCTCAACATCGGGCGCGGGGAGGGCGTGTCGGTCAACGAGATGATCGACCGCATCTGCAAGATCACCGGCCAGGGGGACGTACGCCCCGAGGTCGGCCCGCGCCGTCCCGGCGACCCGGCCCGGGTGGTGGCCGCGGCCGACCGCATCCGCACGGAACTGGGCTGGTCCGCCCGGTACGGGGTGGACGAGATGATCGAGTCGGCCTGGTCGGGCTGGCGGCTCAACCACCCGGGATAGCACCCGCCCGGCGGAACGCAGGGGCCCGGCCCCGGTCACAGGAGGGGCGGAAGCGCCTCCTGTGACCGGGGCCGGGCCCCTGTGCCGTTCGGGTGCACCAGTCCTAGGCCCTGGTGACCGTGGCCGCGGAGGCCGAGCCGTCCGGGCCGGACGGGCCGTCCGCGAGCCCGGGCGGGAGGGCGTCGTCGGCGACGGGGCCGAGGGTGCCCGCCGGATCGGGGATGTCGACGGGTTCCGGCTCGTCCACGGCCTCCGGTCCGGTCGCCGTCCCGGCTCCCTCCGTGCCCGCGGGCCGGGACGGGCCGCGCGAGGCCGTGCGGGCCGCCATCCGCACCCGGCGTTCGTCGGCCTTGGCGCACAGCGCCGTGACCGCGGCGCCGAAGCGGACGGCCGACGGCGGGTCGGACGGGCCCAGCAGGTGCTCCTTGAGCTCCGCGCGGGCCGTGGCCAGCTGGTCCTTCTCCGGGTGGCGGACCGACTCCAGCAGGGCCGGGACGCCCTCGGCGGACGGGGTGAGGACGACCCCCGCCGACACGGTCGGGAATCCGGCCCGGAAGGCGTCCTCGTCCAGGCCGGTGGTGTTGGCGACGGCGTACGGCTTCTCGCTGGACAGCCAGTCGGAGACCACCGACGAGACATCGCTGATCAGCAGGTCCGCCTGGTTGAAGCAGGCGAAGATCGACGGACGCGCGTCCGTGACGATCTGGTGCTCCCACTCCGGGAGGGACGCCCGGTGCGCCCTCTCCCAGGCGGCCGTGGCCTCGGCGATGGCCGCCTCGCGGCCGCCCCGGGTGGCGCCCTGGAGCAGCATCCGCTCCATCTCGTCCGCGGCGGCGCGGAAGGACGTCGACGTGAGCCGGTCCAGCTCGGCGGTACGGCGGGCCAGCTCGGCGGCGGCCTCCGGACCGGGCCGCTCCCCCGAACGGCGGGTGTTGGCCTCGCGGATCATCGCCATGATCCGCTCGTTGGCGCCGCCCGCGCGCGGGTCGACGGAACCGGTCAGCGGGTGCGGCTTGTACAGCAGCCGCACGCCGTCGTCGGCGAGCAGCCCCCGCACGATGTTCTCGCCGGCCAGGACCACCGAGGTGTTGCCCGGGTTGCCGTCCCAGCCCTCCCACGTGGGGGCGTACAGGACGGTCGTGTACGGGCCCGTCGGCGCGCCGGAGTGGGGGCGGATCGGGGCCAGCTGCGGGCGCCCGACCTCGACGACGTCCTTGTCCTCGACGCCGACGTCGGCGAGCGCGTACCGCTCGCGCGCCGCGGGCCCCGCGACCCACACCTCGTCGTACGCCTTGGCGTACGGGTTGCAGGAGGACAGCTTGTCGCTCTCGCCGTGGTTGATGAACGCGTGCTTGATCGTCGGGATGCGCAGCACCTGCGAGGTCTTCGCCGCGTTCGCCGGGTGCAGCATCATCTTCAGCGACGAGTTCTCCAGCGAGAACATCGTCGACACCTTCGGGAAGCAGACGATCGGCACGTCGGTCGCCTCGATCTTCTGCACCATGAAGCGTTCCCGCAGCACGATCAGCGGCTTGCCGTCCAGCGTGGAGAGCGTGGAGAGCCACATGTTGGCCTGGTACGCCGACGTCGTACCGCCGGAGAAGTACATGGCGACGGTCGGCCGGTAGTCGGCCAGCCACTCGTCCAGCCACGCGATGACCTGCTGCTCGTTCCTCGCCCGCTTCCCCGGCAGCAGCCAGGTCGCCAGGTACACCGTGCCGGCCAGCATCAGGGCCAGGGCCAGACCGACCCCGAGGGCGCCCCAGAGCGCGTCCTGACTGGCCGCGGTGGCCAGCAGACCGGCCGTGGCGGGCAGCGAGAACGTCAGCAGGCGCTGGCCCTGGCGGCGGGCCAGCAGCCGCGGCGGGGCGGCGCTCAGGCGCAGCGCCGAGGCGTCGATGTTCCGCGTGACGACCGGCAGGGTGCGGGCGCGGCGCACCAGCACGGCCACGGCCTGGCAGGCGAAGTGCAGCGCGTACAGGACGCACAGGCCGACCAGCATCGGGCCCTGCTCACCCAGCGGGTCGATGCCCTCGATCCGCAGCAGCCCCACGACGATCAGCATGTCGCGCAGCAGCTGCCGCACCGTCACGTCGAAGCGCACCTTGGCCAGCAGGGACAGCAGCCCGGGCTGGCGCTGCTGCAGGAAGAGGTCGAGGACGAGACCCACCGCGGATCCGGCGAGGAGGAGGGGCACTTGGGGCAGCAGGGCGCCCACGAGCTGGGCGACGTAGGCCGCGGACATCGCGAGCAGCGAGATCAGCTGCACTGCGCGACGGGATACGGGTCCGGCAGAGGGCACGAGCGGGGCTCCTGACGGCAGAGCGGACTGAGGGGGACCGTGTGGGGCGGCCGACCGCGACTCCGAGCGCTAGGCTGCGCCGCGGATGACCATAGACCGTAGATGGTTGCCTGTCGCGATGACAATTTTCGGTGTTCTCCGTCACCCGTACTTGCGGTCGATTGCTGACAGTAGAGGAGGAAACGGCGGAGATGCTGCGGTGCCGACGCCCCACCCGCACGGTTCCGGCACCTTCCGGTCACGCTGCGCTTACCCCCGGCCGTCCCCGGCATACCCCTGCCGGATCCGGCCGTCCGGGGTCCGGACAGCCCGGCGCGGGGACACGGTGTGACGTAGATTGACGGGACGGTGAAGGCGGCACGGAGCGGCGGGACGCCGGCTCGTCCGGCCGGGCCGATACGAGTGAAGGACGCGCAAGAGGTGTCAGGCGAAGCAGGCGATCGGGCACGGCACGAGGTCGTGACGGCGCGCAGGATCGTGGTGAAGGTCGGTTCTTCCTCCCTGACCACGGCCTCGGGAGGACTGGACGCGGACCGGGTGGACGCCCTCGTGGACGTCCTGGCCAAGGCGCGCACCCCGGGCGTGAAGGAGGTGGTGCTCGTCTCCTCGGGCGCCATCGCCGCCGGGCTCGCGCCGCTGGGCCTGCGTCGGCGCCCCCGCGACCTCGCCCGGCAGCAGGCGGCCGCGAGCGTCGGCCAGGGCCTCCTGGTGGCCCGCTACACCGCCTCCCTCGCCCGGTACGGCATACGGGTCGGCCAGGTGCTCCTCACCTCCGACGACATGAGCCGCCGCGCCCACCACCGCAACGCCTCGCGCACCCTCGACAAGCTCCTCGCGATGGGCGCGCTGCCCGTCGTCAACGAGAACGACACCGTCGCCACCGACGAGATCCGCTTCGGCGACAACGACCGGCTCGCCGCGCTCGTCGCCCACCTCGTCCACGCCGACCTGCTGGTCCTGCTGTCGGACGTGGACGGCGTGTACGACGGCGACCCGAGCAGGCCGGGCACCTCGCGGATCGCGGAGGTGCGCGGGCCCGGGGACCTCGCCCACGTCGAGATAGGCAGCGCGGGCCGGGCCGGCGTCGGCACCGGCGGCATGGTCACCAAGGTCGAGGCCGCCGGGATCGCCGCGGCCGCCGGCATCCCCGTGGTGCTGACGAGTGCGGTGCACGCCGCGGACGCCCTCGCCGGGCGTGACACCGGCACGTACTTCCACCCCACGGGCAAGCGCTCCGCCGACCGCCTGCTGTGGCTCCAGCACGCCTCCACCCCGCAGGGCGCGATCACCCTCGACGACGGGGCCGTGCGCGCGGTCGTCGAGGGCCGCAAGTCGCTGCTGCCCGCGGGCATCGCGTCGGTCGAGGGCGAGTTCACCGCGGGCGACCCCGTCGAACTGCGCGACGGCGAGGGCAGCGCGGTGGCGCGGGGCCTGGTCAACTTCGACGCCAAGGAGATCCCCCGGCTGATCGGCCGCTCGACGCGAGAACTGGCGCGCGAGCTCGGTCCTGCCTACGAACGAGAGGTCGTCCACCGCGACGACCTGGTTCTGCTACGTCCCTGACCGATCGGGCCCGCAAACATACGATTCCCGGCACCCGGCGGTGGACGTTCCGTAAAACCGCCCCGCGAAGCCGTTCCGCCTGCTCAACTTTGAGTCAGCGAGATATCGCACGACCATCGTGAGAAGGAGGCCGACGTGAGACGAGTGCGCCATGGGGCGGCGGCGTCCCGCGCTGGTGGCGGTCCCCGCGTGGCCGGCGAGGAGCGCGCGCTCACCAGCGTCACGGCCGGTGCCGGGTACGAGGGACGGGCCTGTGTCGAGGCCGGCCGGGAGCAGCCGGAGGAGGCCGCCCGGCTGTGGCACGTGACGCTCAGCGTCTCGGGCGGCGAGGCCCCGCTGAAGGAGGTGCGGCGCGGACTCGAACAGCTCGCCCACGACCACCCCTTCCTGCTGACCAGCCGCTACGCCAACGACCACGCCGAGATCCGCTACTGGGAAGAGGCCCGCGACCTGCACGACGCGGCCGCCGTCGCGCTGCGCCTGTGGGGCGAGCACCGGCAGACCGCCCGGCTGCCGCCCTGGGAGATCGTCGGCCTGGAGGTCATCGACCGCGAGACCTACCACCAGCGCGTCGCGGAGGGCTGCGGTCCGCTCCCGGCCGCTCCGGTGGGAGTCCACCCCTACTGAGAGCCCGGGAACGGACCCCGGCCGGGCGCCGCACCGTGTCTCGCGCACTGGGATGACCGCTGGACCGGCCCGCCCGGCGCACTACCCTTCCCCCATGACCACGCTCTCGCCGTACGACTCCATGTCCCCGGTCACCCGCGCCGCCTACCGGGCCAAGGCCGCCGCCGCCGACATCGCGCCGCTGCCGCGCGCGGTCAAGGACGACGCGCTGCTCGCGGTCGCGGACGCCCTGGAGGTCCGGACGAGTGAGATCGTCGAGGCCAACGCCGTGGACGTCGCCCGGGCCCGCGAGGCGGGTACCGGCGAGGCGATCGTCGACCGGCTCACGCTGACCCCGGAGCGGGTGCGCGCCATCGCCTCCGACGTACGGGACGTCGCGAAGCTGCCGGACCCGGTCGGCGAGGTCGTCCGCGGCTCCACCCTCCCC
Source organism: Streptomyces sp. CRN 30 (assembly GCF_034105845.1). NCBI lineage: Bacteria > Bacillati > Actinomycetota > Actinomycetes > Kitasatosporales > Streptomycetaceae > Streptomyces > Streptomyces sp. CRN 30. The sequence goes on from NZ_JAVRHI010000508.1 coordinate 17,295, forward strand.
AACGGCATCGACCTGCGCCAGGTGCGGGTGCCGCTCGGCGTGGTCGGCATCATCTACGAGGCCCGGCCGAACGTGACCGTGGACGCCGCCGCCCTGTGCCTGAAGTCCGGGAACGCGGTGCTGCTGCGCGGTTCGTCCTCCGCGCACGAGTCCAACACCGCGCTGGTCCGGGTGATCCGCGACGCCGTCGGCGGGGCCGGGCTGCCCGCCGACGCCGTGCAGCTCGTCCCGGGCGAGAGCCGTGAGTCCGTACGGGAGCTGATGCGCGCCCGTGGCCTCGTCGACGTGCTGATCCCGCGCGGCGGCGCCTCCCTGATCCGCACGGTCGTGGAGGAGTCCACCGTCCCGGTCATCGAGACCGGCACCGGCAACTGTCACGTGTACGTCGACGCGCAGGCCGACCTCGACACGGCCGTCGAGATCCTGATCAACTCCAAGGCGCACCGGGTGAGCGTGTGCAACGCCGCCGAGACGCTGCTGGTCCACCGGGACATCGCCGCCGCGTTCCTGCCGCGCGCGCTGGACGCGCTGGCCGACGCCGGGGTGACCGTGCACGGCGACGAGCGCGTGCTGGCCCACGCGGAGGAGACCCGGGCGACGGTCGTCGAGGCGACCGCGGAGGACTGGGAGACCGAGTACCTCTCGTACGACATCGCCGCGGCCGTCGTCGACTCGCTGGAGGCGGCCGTGGAGCACATCCGGCTGTGGAGCTCCGGGCACACCGAGGCGATCGTGACGACCTCGCAGCAGGCCGCCCGCCGTTTCACCCAGCTGGTCGACTCCACGACGGTCGCCGTGAACGCCTCCACCCGCTTCACCGACGGTGGCCAGTTCGGGTTCGGCGCCGAGATCGGCATCTCCACGCAGAAGCTGCACGCCCGCGGCCCGATGGGGCTGCCGGAGCTGACGAGCACGAAGTACATCGTGACCGGGGACGGCCACGTGCGCCGCTAGGGTCGATGAATTTCCTTACCGTCTGCCCAAATTGACCCCCCCAGGTCTACTCTGGATCCGTGCCGGAGGACGTGGGGGGCACGCCGTTCGCCGACGGCTGGGAGCCCGACGACGACCGTGACCGCGGGGGCGGGGACGAGGACTTCCCCTCCGTGGTCTTCGACGAGGACTTCGTACGGGCGGCCGTGGTGCACGAGCCGACCGCCGTCGAACGCCTGCTGGCGGCCGCGCAGGCCCGCGCCGAGGCACAGGAGGCGGAGGCGCGCCGGGCGCACACCAGACGTCCGCGCGGCGACGACGAGCTCTACGACGACGGCTGCGGCCCCGACGACCACGACTTCGGCCCTGGCCGGGACCGTGACGACTTCGACGACCTCGACGACACCGAGGTACTCGAAGGCCGCTACGGCGAGCCGGGCACCTACGGCCGGCAGCCCCGCTGGCACCGGCCCGTGGCCTGGGTGCTCGCCCTGGTGATGGGCGTCGGCATGGTCGCACTCGCGTTCACGGCGGTCTACCGCGGAGCCTCCTCGGGCAGCGGGCAGCAGATTCCGCCCCCCGCCTCCACGGGCCTCGAACAGGGTGTCGACACGGCCCCTTCCGCCTCGGCCGACTACTCCCAGCCGCCGGTACCGGCGGTGCCGCGCACACCCTGAACGCCCCTGGCGCACGCCCGCGCGCGACATGAGGACGTGTCAGAAGTTGTCGCGTACCAGGGCGTTCACCTGGGCCCGGCGGGTCCTACTCTGGAGGTATGGGCGGACCTGGAGACCCACCTGAGGGGACACCCGAGGGCGCTCCCGGTGGTGGAGAGGACGAGTACCGATCCATCGTCTTCGACGAGTCGTTCGTCCGCGCTGCCCGGCTCCAGGAGTTCTCCGCCAGGGAGCGCATGGCCGACCACGCTCCCGCCGTACGCCACCGCGCCCCGATGCACCGCGGACTGTCCCGGCAGGCGCTGGTCCTCGTGGTGCTGATCGCCCTCGCCTTCGGCATGGCCATCTACATGGGGCTGCGCCACCCGTACGAGACACCGGCCGACGGGCCGGCCGAGCCGCTGCGGATGACCGTCGTGCCGCTCGCCCCGCAGACCGCCGTGCCCGGTTCCACCGATCTCGATCAGCTGTACGAGCGCAGTCCCGCCGCGCACTTCCGCATCGGGGCCGAGGGCATCACGATGCCCGCCACCCGGCGCACCGCGAACTTCTCCGACAGCCAGGTCGTCACGGCCCTGGCCACCGCCAAGGACTACCTGGTCGCCTCCGCGCTGGACCCGGAGGTGCTGAACGGCACGACCGTCCGGCCCCCGCGCGTCCTGCTCGATCCCCAGCTGCTCGACCAGTTCGACCGGAGTTTCGACCACCCCGCGGCCGACGGGGAGCACGCGCCCACCGGCTGGATGGTCCGCTTCGACCCCTCCCGCGCCGAACTCGCCGACTCCGCCGTCCGGGTGCGGGGCACCCTGCGGGCCGCCGAGTCCGGCCCCGGCACCCTGGAGGTCGTCGCCGACCACACCTACGTCTACGCGCTGCGGCCCGCCGGCGCGGACGAGGAGGCCGCGGCCTCCCTGTTCACCGTCCGGCGCGAGCTGCACTTCCGCTTCGACCGCGACGACCTGCGCAGCCACCGGGCCGAGGTCGTCGTGGCAACGGTCCGGGCCGGTCCGCTCGCCTGCGCCGAGGACGCCGCGAACCACCTGCGCCCGCTGCTCGCGGGACAGACGGCGGGGGCGGGCGGCCCGGCCGGCACGGATCCGTACGCCACGGCCGGCACCACGGCCCTGTGCGGCGTGCTGGCGCAGGGCGCACAGCCGAAGGTGTGACGCCGGAGGGGACGCCCGCGCTCACTCCTGGCCGGGACGCCCGCGCTCACTCCTGGCCGGGGCGCTCGTCGCGGGGCCCGTCCTTGGCCGCACCACCGCCACCGCCACCGCTGCCGCCGCCGGTGAAGCCGCCGAAGCCGCGCCGTACCCGGCCGCCGAGGTCGCCCGCCCCGCCCGCGATGTCGCTGACCAGCTTCATCAACGGGTCCTTGGAGTTCTTGACGTCGCTGGCGTAGGCGGCCGCCGACTGCTTGAAGGAGTCGGTCACCGAGGTGTCCCCGTCCTCGTCGCGCCGCGGGTAGTGACCGTCCATGATCCGCTGGAAGTCGCGCGACTCTGCCCACTTCTTCAGCTCGGCCGCGCGCACGGCGGTGAAGGGGTGGGAGCGGGGCAGCACGTTCATGATCTTGAGCACGGAGTCGCGCAGGTCGCCCCCGGCCTCGTACTCCTCGGCCTGCCTGAGGAACGCGTCCACGTTCATCTCGTGCAGGTGGTTGCCGCCCGCGATCTTCATCAGGCCGCGCATCGAGGCCTGGAGGTCCTGTCCGACCAGCAGTCCCGCGCGGTCCGCGGACAGCTCCGACTTGCGGAACCACTCGCGCAGCGCGGTCACGATCGCCATGATCGCGAGGTTGCCCAGCGGGATCCACGCCACCCGGACGGCCAGGCTCGTCAGGAACAGCAGGATCGTGCGGTAGACGGCGTGGCCGGAGAGGGCGTGGCCCACCTCGTGGCCGATGACGGCCCGCATCTCCTCCTCGTCCAGCAGTTCGACGAGGCCGGTGGTGACGACGATGATCGGCTCGTCCAGGCCGATGCACATCGCGTTCGGCTGCGGGTCCTGGTTGACGTACAGCGGCGGGACCTTCTGCAGGTCCAGGATGTAGCAGGCGTCCCGCAGCATGTCGTTGAGGTGCGCGAACTGCTCGTCCGAGACCCGTACGGAGTCGGACAGGAACAGCAGGCGCAGACTGCGCTCGGGCAGCAGGCCGCTGAGTGCCTTGAAGACCGTGTCGAAGCCGCTGAGCTTGCGCAGGGCCACCAGGGCCGAGCGGTCCGCGGGGTGCTCGTACGCCCGTGAGGACAGGCCCTCGAAGCGCCTGCGGCTCCTGCTGGGCACGCTCCCGTGACCGTTCTGCTCATGGCTGCCGTCGGACATGTGTTCCCCCATGCGTCTGATTGCCCAGTGTGCCCCCGAAGCGAGGTCCAGCCTAGGCGGAGATACCGTGGCAGGGCAGCACACCGTAAGGAGCGACCCGATGGAACACCCCTCTGCCGCATGGCTCACCCAGGCCATGGCCGCCGCCGAGGAGCAGGGCGCGCTCGGCGGCAACCTGTTCCGCGTCGTGCTGATCGTGATGCTCGTGGGCTGTGTGCTGGTCGGCTGGTTCCTGCTGCGGGGCTACCGCGACGACGACGAGTGACGAGCCGGTCCGCCACAAGGTGGAGTCGGCGTGAGCGCGGCGGAGGTGCCCGCTTACGATGAGCGGGCGTTACCCGTCCCGATCCCACACCCGGATAGGTCCAGCCGACGATGAGCTTCCACAGCACCGCTGCCCAGTTGGTCACTCTCGCCGCCGAGGGGGAGGAGCACGGCGGCAACCACGCGAGCCTCAGCCCCTACCTGACCGGTATCGGGGCCTTCGCCGTCCTGATGCTCCTCCTGTGGATCACCACCCGTTTCAACCGGGACCGCTGAACCCACCGCACAGTCCCGCAAATAGACGTTCGACCGGAGCGTGTCGAACGGGCCGGTAGGGTCTGCATGCATGGGAGAGCAGGAAATGCCTACCGGCCCGGAGCAGACCGCGGCGGACGGCCGGGTGAGCCGCCCCGGACACGGCCCCGGCACCGGGGTCTCGGGACCGGGGCGACGCCGCCTGGGTGTGATGGGCGGTACGTTCGACCCGATCCACAACGGTCACCTCGTCGCGGCCCAGGAGGCCGCCACCCAGTTCGGACTCGACGAGGTCGTGTTCGTGCCGACCGGTGAGCCGTGGCAGAAGTCGCACCGCTCGGTGTCCCCGGCCGAGGACCGCTACCTGATGACGGTCATCGCCACCGCCGAGAACCCGCAGTTCTCCGTCAGCCGCATCGACATCGACCGCGGCGGCCCCACCTACACCACGGACACCCTGCGCGACCTGCGGCGGCTCAACCCCGACACGGACCTCTTCTTCATCACCGGCGCCGACGCGCTGTCCCAGATCCTCACCTGGCGGGACACGGACGAGTTGTTCTCGCTCGCGCACTTCGTCGGCGTCACCCGCCCCGGACACACCCTGCAGGATCCGGGGCTGCCCGCCGGGGGCGTCTCGCTCGTCGAGGTCCCGGCACTGGCCATCTCGTCCACGGACTGCCGTGCGAGAGTCGCCAAGGGCGATCCCGTCTGGTATCTGGTGCCGGACGGTGTGGTGCGCTACATCGACAAGCGTGAGCTGTACCGCGGCGAGTGAGCCGAGAGGGGCACCGGGTGAACGACCGATACGACGCCGGCCACGGGAGCGACAGTTACGAGCTCGTCGGTTACGACGAGTTCGGGCAGCCGGTGTACCGCCAGGTGCCCGCCCAGTACTCCCCGCAGGCGCCCCAGGATCCGCAGGGGTACGACCCGTACGGGGCGCAGTCCCAGCAGGGCCAGCAGCAGTCCCAGGGGTACGGCTACGGCTACGACCCGTACGCGCAGCAGCCGGCGGACCCCTACGACCCGGCGCCGTCCCCGTCCGCGTACCACGACCCGTACGGCGGCGGGCACGGCGGGGGAGCGGGACAGGCGGCCGGACCCGGGTACGACGGGTACGACCCGTACGGGCAGGGCGCCGGCACCGGGCAGCAGCAGACGCACACCGCCGTCCAGCACCCCCAGGGCGCCCACGGCGACGAGAGATCCGCGTACATCCCGCACCAGGGCGGGTCCCCGGAGAGCGTGCAGGAGGACGGGCAGGGCGAGCGCGGCCGCTCCGACGAGGGGATGGAGGGCGCCGACGGCAGGGAGTACCACACCGAGCAGTTCGCCTTCGTCGAGGAGCCCGACGGCGACTCCGAGGACGTGATCGACTGGCTGGCGTTCACCGAGAACCGCACCGAGCGCCGCGAGGAGGCCAAGCGCCGGGCCCGCGGCCGGCTCGTCGCGCTGGTGGTCGCCCTCGCCCTGGTCGCGGCCGGCGGCGTCGGCTACCTCTGGTTCGCGGGCAAGCTGCCCGGCTCCTCGGGCGACGGCAAGGCAGGCACCACGACGGCCGCCGGCGCCCAAAAGCGCGAGGTGCTCGTCGTCCACCTGCGCAACACCGGTGACGACGGCACCTCCACGGCGCTGCTCGTGAACAACACCACCACCGAGCGGGGCGCCACCGTCCTGCTGCCGAACTCCCTCGCCCTGACCGACGACGAGGGCACCACCACCACCCTCGCCAAGTCCGTCGAGGACGACGGCGCCTCCGGCACCCGCGAGGCGCTGCACACCGTCCTGGGCACCGACATCGAGGGCACCTGGCGCCTGGACACCCCGTACCTGAACAACCTCGTCGAACTCGTCGGCAACATCGAGGTCGACACCGACACCGACGTGCCCGACCCGGACGCGAAGAAGGGTGCGGCACCGCTGGTCAACAAGGGCGAGGCGCAGACCCTCAGCGGCAGGACGGCTGTCGCCTACGCCACCTACCGGGCGTCCGGAGAGCCCGAGAGCGCACAGCTGGAGCGGTTCGGACAGGTGATGCAGGGCGTGCTGCGCAAGCTCTCCTCGGACGCGCAGGCCGCCACGGTCACCATGCAGACCCTGGCCCAGATCCTCGACCCGCCGCTGACCGACAGCGACCTCGGGACCTTCCTCGCGGGGCTCGCCGAGCGCGCCAAGGGCGGCGACTACGAGACCGCCTCGCTGCCGGTCCAGGAGGACGGCACGCTCGACGCCGAGACCTCGGACAGCGTGGTGAAGGAGCTGCTCGGCGGCACGGCGAAGAGCCCCGAGGCGGGCGACGCCGTCCGGGTCGCCATCAGGAACGCCACCGGCGACGAGGACGCCACCGAACAGGCCCGCGTGGTCCTGCTCAACGGCGGCTACACCTTCCTCGACGCGGGCACCGCCTCCGCCGCGGGGGCCACGTCCGAGATCACGTACGCCGACGACGCGAGCAAGGAGGAGGCGGTCGAGGTCGCGAAGACGCTGGGCCTGCCGACCGGCAGCGTCGTCAAGGGCAGCACCACGTCCAACGCCGACGTCTCGGTCGTCCTCGGCCAGGACTACGAGGTGACCGGCCCGGCCGGGTGAGGACCGCGCGGTCGTGCCGTGGGACGGCGGGCTCCGGGGCCACCCGGAGCCCCCGCCGCACGGCATGATCGTCCGCCTGCGGGTAATCCCTGGGGGGTGGCGGCGGTCCGTGAGACCCTTGGGGTAGCCCGCGAGGGCTCCCTGACCGCCGACCGAAAGCCACGTAGTGACCGCCACCGACCGCTCCCTCGAGCTCATCACCGCCGCCGCCCAGGCGGCCGCCGACAAGCTCGCCCACGACGTCATCGCGTACGACGTCAGCGACGTCCTGTCCATCACGGACGCCTTCCTGCTCGCGTCCGCGCCCAACGACCGCCAGGTCAAGTCCATCGTCGACGAGATCGAGGAGCGGCTGAGCAAGGAGCTCGGCGCCAAGCCCGTCCGTCGCGAGGGCGACCGCGAGGCCCGCTGGATCCTGCTCGACTACGTCGACATCGTGGTCCACGTCCAGCACAGCGAGGAGCGGGTCTTCTACGCCCTCGAGCGGCTCTGGAAGGACTGCCCCGAGCTGGAACTGCCCGCCGACGCCAAGGCCACCCGTGGCAAGGCCGAGGAGCACGCCCGCTCGGAGGCGGACGGGGACGCGGCCGGGGAGCCGCGGTGAACGCGATACCGGGCATAGACGCGGCCGACCGCGCCGCGGGACGCAGCCGGCGCGTCATCCTCTGGCGGCACGGCCAGACCTCGTGGAACGTGGACCGCCGCTTCCAGGGCACCACGGACGTCGAGCTCACCGGGACCGGCGTCGCCCAGGCCCGCCGCGCCGCCCGGCTGCTCGCCTCCCTGGAGCCCCACGCGATCGTCGCCTCGGACCTGAGCCGCGCCGCCGCCACGGCCGCCGAACTCGCCGCGCTCACCGGCCTGGAGGTGACGTACGACGAGGGCCTGCGGGAGACCTACGCGGGCGTCTGGCAGGGGCTGACGCACGAGGAGATCATCGAGCGGTACGGCGACGAGTACGCCGCCTGGAAGCGCGGTGAGCCGGTCCGCCGCGGCGGGGGCGAACTGGAGACCGAGGTCGCCGACCGCGCCGCCCCCGTGGTGCTGCGGCACGCCGACAAGCTGCCCGAGGGCGGCACCCTGGTGGTGGTCAGCCACGGCGGCACCATCCGCACCACCATCGGACGCCTCCTGGGGCTTGAGCCCCAACACTGGGAGAGCTTCGGCGGCCTCTCCAACTGCTGCTGGTCGGTCCTCGGCGAAGGTGCCCGAGGCTGGCGCCTGCTGGAGCACAACGCCGGCACCCTGCCGGAGCCGGTGCTCGGCGACGACGTCTGACGCCTCCCGGGCGCCCGGGAGCACCGGATTTCACTTTCCGGCTGGTCGCAGGCTAAAGTTCTTCTTGTTCGCCCCGCCGAGCGGGAAGCGAGACACCATGCGGCTCCGCCGCGTGGCAAGGGGCTATAGCTCAGTTGGTAGAGCGCCTGCATGGCATGCAGGAGGTCAGGAGTTCAATTCTCCTTAGCTCCACAGATCGGTACAGAAGATCCCGTTCCCCTCGAGGGGAACGGGATCTTCTGCTTGTCCGGGTCTCAGGTTGAGTCGCCGGGGCACCTGGCTCGTATACGTGTGCGGATGACCTTCTCGCGTGCGTGTGTGCGCTGGTCGGGACGGTCCGGCCGGACGTCGTGTCCGGACTGGTACGAAGGCGTCGCTGACCGTATTGGTCCGGCCGTGGCAGAATCAAACGGCCGGAAGGGGGAGCGGCCCGACGGGAGGGAGAAGCGATGCCCGCGAGCGTCCGCGGGGAGGTCGAGCACCTCCTCGAACGGGTGGTGTCACCGAGGACGGCCACTCTCCTCGACTGCCCCTCCTGCGGCTCGCTCCACGTCGCCCAAGTCCTCGGAGACAACGGGGGAATCTCTTACGTGTGCACGACCTGCGGCCACAGCTGGAGCTGATCGATGGGTGCGCACAGGAGGAAATGCGACTGGTGCGGCAGCGGTACGCCGATCGTCCGCGACATGGAGCCCGTCCACCACGACTACCAGTACTGGTGCGAGGAATGCGCACGGGCGCTGATCATAAAAGGCGATCCCATCGAGACGTACCGGGAGCTGGAGGGCGAGCCGATCTACGGCCGGCTCCTCGAGGAGCACTGCACGCTCAAACGGTTCTATTCGTTCGTGACGGCTTGACCCGGTGGTCACGCCGACGTGACGGAGAACGGGCGAACCGGACGGAGCGGAAACGATTTGGTGGTGCACCCCGGTGACCGTGTAATGTTGGCGTCGCCGCCGGGGAGACCCGGAGGACGCAGCAAGGGGCTATAGCTCAGTTGGTAGAGCGCCTGCATGGCATGCAGGAGGTCAGGAGTTCAATTCTCCTTAGCTCCACAGACGAGATCCCGTCCGATCGAACCGATCGGACGGGATCTCCGCGTGTACGGGGTGCGCGTGTGCGTGGGCGCGCTCAGCGGCCGCTGCCGAGCGCCCGCCGGCCGCGGCCCTGCGAGAGGACCGGCAGGTTGTTGCGGGCCGGCGCGATGGAGCGGGTGTCCTCCTCGATGCGCAGGGCGAGCGCCGGGCAGCGGCGCACCGCCCGCAGCGCCTTCGCCTCCGCGTAGCGCGGCACCGGCGCCTGGGCGACCGTCGGGAAGCCGTCCGCGCCCAGCTCGAAGACCTCCGGGAGGAGGTCCGCGCACAGGCCGTGGCCGCGGCACAGGGTCCAGTCGACGTAGATCTTCTGACGACTCGGGCCGGTCTCCTCCTGGGCGCTGCCGCCCGGGATGCCCGTCGGTGCCCTGCCGCCCTCGAACAGGGGCAGCACGCCCTCCACGGGCCGTCCGCAGCCGTTGCCGAGGACGTGGGCGGCCAGGTCGTCCGTGAACGCCTTGATCGTCGACTCGAGGAACATCGCCGAGCCGTCCGGGTGCGAGCAGGCCCCGCGCCGCTTCACGTTCTTGGCGACCTGCTTGAGCGCCTCCAGGGCCGCCGGGCCGCCGCCGTTCATGATGTCCTCCATGCCGCGCGCGGCGGCCGGCAGGCCCAGGTAGCAGGGACCGCACTGGCCCGCGCTCTCCTCCGCCAGCCACTTGGCCACCTGGAGCGACTCGCCCAGCGGGCAGGTGTCCTGACTGATCGGCAGGATCGCGCCCGCGCCGAGCGCACCGCCCACCGCGTCCAGCGAGTTGCGCGAGACGATCGCCTCGTCGACGGTCGCCGCGTCGATCCACTTGCCGTGGTAGCCGCCGGTCAGCACGCCCTGCGGCACCGGCGGCGCACCGGCCAGCTGGAGCACGTAGCGCAGCGGAACGCCGGTGGGGGCCTCGATGACCATGGGACGGGTGACGGCTCCGGAGACCGTGAGCATCACGGTGCCCGGCTCGTCGTACAGACCGGTGTTGCCGTAGCGTTCGGCGCCGATGCGGGCGGCGATGGCCAGTTGGGCGAAGGTCTCGGCGTTCGACAGCAGGGTGGGCGCGCCCCCCACGCCGTTCTGGGAGGCGCTGACCTTGCGGCCCGGGGGGATCGCCGGGCCGCCGTCGATGGAGCGGATCAGTGAGGCGGCCGCCCCGGTGACCATCCGCACCGGGTTGCGCTGCACGCGTGCGCGGATCGCCGCGCCCCGCCGGTTGCCGAGGCCGCGCTCGGCGAGGGCGGCCTCCATCGAGCGCTGGGTGGACTCACGGGTCACGCCGACGACCAGCTGGCGGGCGCCCAGGGCCTCCGCGACCAGCAGGGCGCCGTCCAGGATCAGGTGCGGGGCACGGTTGATCAGCACCGTGTCCTTGCGGCAGGCCGGCTCGTCCTCGCTGCCGTTGACGACGACCACGGGCCGGATGCCGCGCTTGATCGCCGACTCGGCGACCGACCGCAGTTTCTTGTGGAAGGGGAAGCCCGCGCCGCCCCTTCCCTTGAGGTTGATCCGCTCGGCCAGCTGGGCGAGTTGCTCGCCGCCCACCGGCTCGAGCGGACCGTGCACCTTCAGGTGCATGGGGAGATCCAGCCTCTCGACGAGGTCGAAGCCCGAGGTGAGCTGGGGGAGACCCACCACACGGACTTCGGGGACGTCGGGAAGGGCCTCGTTCACTTAGGGCCTCCGGAAGGCATGTTCCAGGGTTCGCCGGAGCTCGGCGCGTCGAACGCACCAGGCAGCGTTTCAGTGGCGGGACCGCTGTCGTACGTGTCGTTCGTGTTGTACGTGCCGAAGGGGGCGTTCTGTTCAACCGTCGCGTAAGAAGTTTCGGGAGATCCCTGGAAGGGGGCCGTCCGGTACGGGGCGGTCTGGTACGAGGAGCCGCCGCCGAAGGTGTCCTGCATCGGGTCGTACGCCGAAGGGGGCGCCTCGCCGACCGGGGGCGGCGACGGAGCGGGCCAGCGGTCGCCCGCGAAGCTGTCGTCGAGGCGGGGCACGGCCTGGGTGGGCTGCATGTCGGCCGGCGGCTGTACGGGCCGGTCCGGGACGGACGGCAACGGGTCCCCCGCGCGCGGGGATGCCGACACGGCGCGGTAGGCGGCGGCGAAGCCGGGGCCGGAGCCGGGCGCGTCGGCCCGCGCGGCGGACTCGTACAGGCCCGAGGACGAAGTGCGCTGCGGGGGTATGGCCGAGCCTCCCGGGAACGAGCCGCCCCGCGCGCCGTAACCGGGCAGCGGCGAGTCACCGCCCCGCGCGCGGGTGCCCGCTCCCGACAGGGTGTCCGCGGTGGCGGCGCCGGCCACCCGGGCCCGGCTCGCGTCCAGCTCCTCGCGGCCCGGCCGGGACTCGGTGCCGAGCACCGCCATGACCCGGTCGGCCACCCTGCGCTTGAACGGGCGCGGGGCCGAGCGCAGGACGAGGGCGCCCGCGACGCCGACCAGGCAGAGGCAGTACAGCGTCACGAAGATCGGCTTGGCCTCTCGACCCGCGTAGAGTCCGTGGACCAGCGCGAAGCACCAGGCCGGATAGGCCAGCATGTGGAACGCCCGCCAGCGCGCCGCGACCGGCGCCGGGGTGGCGAAGGCACTGCGGAGCGCGCCGGTGACGGCGGTCGTGACCATCAGGAGGGCGGCCAGCGAGCCGAAGCCGATGAGCAGGCCGCTGCCCGTCACGCCGAGGCTGAAGGGGACCAGCGCGGTGAGCAGCGTGGCGCGGTCGGTCGCCAGCTTGACCGTCACGTGCAGCAGCAGGAAGGCGACCGAGGAGATGGCGGTCGTGCGGTGGACGGCCTGCGCGATGATGCGCTGGCGCGCGTTCAGGAACACCCGGTCGGTGGCGACCAGGCCCCAGATGACCGAGCAGGAGAGGGCGACCAGCGAGAGCACGCCGGCGCCGAAGTTCAGGAATTCCCGGAGTCCGTCACCTCCGAGCAGCACGGTCAGGGGAATCAGCAGCAGAGCGGCAGCCGTCGCCGCCCCGTAGACCGACCGGCCGGGCTGGGGGAGCGAGCTGTTACTGCGACGAGGGTTCATGGGGGCAACTCCGAACAGTTCGGTAAAGCGGTCCCGCCGTCGCACTCTAAGTCGTACCTAACCGAGCGGTAGGTGGTTTCAGTTATTGCGTTGTTATCAAGTGGTGATGTGGCACCTGTGATGCCCCGGAGTGACCGTTACGCGGAGTGATGTTTCAGTCCCGGTCGGAATTTTTGGCCGGTTCTCGCGGGTGACGGAATCGGGTGGGCGTCCCGGGAAGCCCGTCGCAACCCCCGTGGCGGCTGCGGTACCCTGGCGCCATGCGTGCCGTACGCCTTCTGCTTAGCGGGCCGCGCTGATCAGTCCCGGCCACGGGAGAAGCGAGTGGCCGGCATCGGCGCGGCGTCCCCTCCTGTGCGAGGGGATTTTTCATTTCTCGGGTGACACACCGGAGTGACCCCGAGTGACGCAGCCGCCGGCAGAGACGATCGATGGAGCTTTGAGGATCATGAGCGAGACGAACCCCGCTGCCACCGCTGAGGTGGCCGCGCCGCACCGCTACACGGCCGCCCTGGCCGCGGAGATCGAGGCACGCTGGCAGGACTTCTGGGACGCCGACGGCACGTACGAGGCGCCCAACCCCACCGGTGACCTGGCGGGTGACCCGGAGCTGGCCGCCCGGCCCAAGAAGTACGTCATGGACATGTTCCCGTACCCCTCCGGTGCGGGTCTGCACGTCGGGCACCCCCTGGGCTACATCGCCACCGACGTCTTCGCCCGGTTCCAGCGCATGACCGGCCACAACGTCCTGCACACCCTGGGCTTCGACGCCTTCGGCCTGCCCGCCGAGCAGTACGCGGTGCAGACCGGCACGCACCCGCGCGTGTCCACCGAGGCGAACATGGAGAACATGCGCAGCCAGCTGCGCCGGCTGGGCCTGGGCCACGACAGGCGCCGGTCGTTCGCCACGATCGACCCGGAGTACTACAAGTGGACGCAGTGGATCTTCCTGCAGATCTTCGATTCCTGGTACGACGACGAGGCGCGCCGGGCCCGGCCGATCGCCGAGCTGGTCGCCCAGTTCGAGAGCGGTGAGCGCGCGGTCCCCGGCGGTCGCTCCTGGGACGCGCTGACCGCCGTCGAGCGCGCCGACGTCCTGGGCGAGTACCGCCTGGCGTACGCCTCCGACGCGCCCGTGAACTGGTGCCCCGGCCTGGGCACCGTCCTGGCCAACGAGGAGGTCACCGCGGACGGCCGTTCCGAGCGCGGCAACTTCCCGGTCTTCAAGGCCAAGCTGCGCCAGTGGAACATGCGCATCACCGCCTACGCCGACCGGCTGCTGGAGGACTTGGACGAGCTGGACTGGCCCGAGGCCATCAAGCTGCAGCAGCGCAACTGGATCGGCCGCTCCGAGGGCGCCCGCGTCGACTTCCCCGTCGACGGCGAGGCGATCACGGTCTTCACCACGCGCCAGGACACCCTGTTCGGTGCCACCTACATGGTGCTGGCCCCCGAGCACCCGCTGGTCGAGAAGTTCACCCCGGCCGCCTGGCCGGAGGGCACCCGCGAGGCGTGGACCGGCGGGCACGCGACCCCGGCCGAGGCCGTCGCCGCGTACCGCGCGCAGGCCGCGTCCAAGTCGGACGTCGAGCGGCAGGCCGAGGCCAAGGACAAGACCGGTGTCTTCACGGGCACGTACGCGACCAACCCGGTCAACGGCGAACAGGTCCCGGTCTTCATCGCCGACTACGTGCTGATGGGCTACGGCACCGGCGCGATCATGGCCGTCCCGGCGCACGACACCCGCGACTTCGCCTTCGCGCGCGCCTTCGAGCTGCCGATGCGCTGCGTCGTCGAGCCGAGCGACGACCGCGGCACCGACCCGTCCACCTGGGACGACGCCTTCGCCTCGTACGACGCGAAGATCGTCAACTCCACCGGTGAGCACGTCTCCCTGGACGGCCTGGGCGTCGTCGACGCCAAGGCGCGCATCACCGAGTGGCTGGAGCGCGAGGGCATCGGCGAGGGCACCGTCAACTTCCGGCTGCGCGACTGGCTGTTCAGCCGCCAGCGCTACTGGGGCGAGCCCTTCCCGATCGTCTACGACGAGGACGGCACCGCCCACCCGCTGCCCGCGTCGATGCTGCCGCTGGAGCTGCCCGAGGTCGAGGACTACTCGCCGCGCACCTTCGACCCCGACGACGCCGACACCGAGCCCGAGACGCCGCTGTCCCGCAACGAGGACTGGGTGAACGTCACGCTGGACCTGGGCGACGGGCGCGGTCCGCGCAAGTACCGCCGCGAGACCAACACCATGCCCAACTGGGCCGGTTCCTGCTGGTACGAACTGCGCTACCTGGACCCGCACAACAGCGAGAAGCTGGTCGACCCGGAGATCGAGCAGTACTGGATGGGCCCCCGCGAGGGCCAGCCGCACGGCGGTGTCGACCTGTACGTCGGCGGCGCCGAACACGCCGTGCTGCACCTGCTGTACGCGCGCTTCTGGTCCAAGGTCCTGTTCGACCTGGGGCACATCTCGTCCTCCGAGCCGTTCCACAAGCTGTACAACCAGGGCATGATCCAGGCGTACGTCTACCGCGACAGCCGGGGCATCGCCGTCCCCGCCGCCGAGGTGGAGGAGCGCGACGGCGCGTACTACTACCAGGGCGAGAAGGTCTCCCGCCTGCTGGGCAAGATGGGCAAGTCCCTGAAGAACGCCGTCACCCCGGACGAGATCGCCGCCGAGTACGGGGCCGACACGCTGCGCCTGTACGAGATGGCGATGGGCCCCCTGGACGTGTCGCGGCCGTGGGACACGCGCGCGGTGGTGGGCCAGTTCCGGCTGCTGCAGCGGCTGTGGCGCAACGTCGTCGACGAGGCGACCGGCGAGGTCACCGTGGTCGACGCGGAGGCGGACGAGGACACGCTGCGCGCCCTGCACAAGGCGATCGACGGGGTGCGCCAGGACCTGGAGGGCATGCGCTTCAACACCGCCATCGCCAAGGTCACCGAGCTGAACAACCACCTGACCAAGGTGGGCCGCCCGGTCGCCCGGCCGGTCGCCGAGGCCCTGGTGCTGATGGTCGCGCCGCTGGCCCCGCACGTCGCCGAGGAACTGTGGCGGCGGCTGGGGCACACCGACTCCGTCGTCCACCAGGACTTCCCCGTGGCGGACCCCGCCTACGTCGTGGACGAGACCGTGACGTGCGTGGTGCAGGTCAAGGGCAAGGTCAAGGCCCGCCTGGAGGTCTCCCCGGCCATCTCCGACGAGGAGCTGGAGAAGGTGGCGCTGGCCGACGAGAAGGTCGTCGCCGCGCTGGGCGGGGCCGGGATCCGCAAGGTGATCGTGCGGGCGCCGAAGCTGGTGAACATCGTGCCGGCGTAGGTCTTGGCGGGTCCCTCCCGCCGGTCCCCCGAGGGACCCCTAGGGGTTTTCGTGCGGGCAGGTCCGGGTTCCTGACGGAACTCCGGACCTGCCCGTTGCGTTTACCGTGGAAGAGCGGCGCCGCGGGAGCCGCCGGGTGCGTCTTGCGTCAAGCGTCGCGCGTAGGGGTCGGAGGAGGAGCGTCGTGGAGACCGTCATCGCCATCATGGCCCTGATCTTCGTGCTGTTCCTGGCGTTGGGCGTGTACGCCACGGTGAAGGTGGTCGGAGCCGCCAAGCGGGGAGTCGACCGCACCATCTCGCAGGCCCGCCGGACGGTCGAGGACACCACGCTGCGGGCCAAGAGCTTCGCCCAGCCCGGGCCCGTGGGGGAGCTCGCCCAGCTCCGGCTGGGGCTGCGCACCTCGATGCGGGCCACGCAGGACGCGCTGGACGCGGGCGTCGCCGAGGACGAGTCCCTGAAGGAGACGCTGGGCCTGTTCCACCGGCTCAGTGCGCACGGCCACGAACTCGACGCCGAACTGCGGCGCATGGAGTCCGAGCCGGATCGCGCCAAGCTCGCCGAGCGGCTGCCCGTCCTGCGCGAACGCACCGAGCGGATCACGAAGTCGGCGGACGCCCTGCGCTGGGCGGCCCACGACCGGGCCCACCGCTTCGCGGACGACGACCTGGGCGCGCTCAGCGCGCAGATCGACGTCGAGGCGGGGGCGCTGCGGCACTGGACGACCGGTCCGGCCGCCACCGCCTCCCCGGCGGACGTCGCGGGGGCCGCCCCGGCCGACCCGCCGCCCTGGCCCGCGGCCCCCGCACCGGAGGCCGCGGCCTCCGGCGGGCAGACCTGGCCGGAGCCCCCGCACGCCCGTGCCGGCGAGGAGCCGACTCGGCCCGCGATCGCGTCTCCGGACCCCCGCGTCGTCTACCCCTGGGAGGCGGACCCGGCCCGGAAGCACGAGCACGAGCACGAGCACGACGCGATGCGGAAGAAGCCCCGTCCCGGGAGCGCGACTTGATAACGACCGTCCGATCGCAGGTGGGAGGGCCCGGGCTGCCCTCCCCGCGTCCCGACAGGTAACCTCCAGCTCATGTCCCGCCATGTCGCGATCGTCACCGATTCAACGGCCTATCTGCCGCAGCGGGCGATGGAGCGTCACGGCATCACCGCGGTGCCGCTGACCGTGGTCCTCGGCGACCGGGCGCTGGAGGAGGGCAGCGAGATCTCAGCACGCTCGCTGGCCCAGGCCCTGCAGAAACGGCAGCCCGTCACCACCTCCCGCCCCAGCCCCGAGCAGTTCGCGCGGACCTACCATGAGGTGGCCGAGTCGGGCGTCGAGGGCATCGTCTCCCTGCACCTCTCCGCGGAGTTCTCCGGCACGTACGACGCCGCCGTGCTCGCGGCGCGCGAGGCGCCCGTGCCCGTGCGGGTGGTCGACACCGGGATGGTCGCCATGGCCCTCGGCTTCTGCGCGCTGGCCGCGGCCCGGACCGCGGAGGGCGGAGGCACGGCCGACGAGGCGGTCACCGCGGCGGAGAAGAGGGCGGCGGGCACCTCGGCCCACTTCTACGTCGACACCCTCGACTACCTCCGCCGGGGCGGCCGGATCGGTGCCGCACAGGCCCTGCTCGGTTCCGCGCTCGCCGTCAAGCCGCTGCTGCAGCTCGACGACGGCCGTATCGAGCTGCTGGAGAAGGTGCGCACGGCGTCCAGGGCGATCGCCCGGCTGGAGGAGATCGTCGCCGAACGGGCCGGCGGCGCTCCGGTGGACATCGCCGTCCACCACCTGGCCGCGCCCGAGCGCGCCCAGGCGCTCGCGGACCGCCTGCGGGAGCGGGTGCCCGGACTGGCCGATCTGCATGTGAGCGAGGTCGGGGCGGTGATCGGGGCGCATACGGGGCCGGGGCTGCTGGGAGCTGTCGTCTCGCCCCACTGAAGCACCGGGGGACCGTGTTGCTCCGTTTGGCGGGGTGACGGCGGGACGGGGTGACGGGGTGACGGGGTGGCGGGAGGTGCTCGTGTGAGTGAGGGAGTTCTCCACAAACGGGTGGTCGTCCACGGTGATTGAGCAAGATCCTCGCGAGGGTGTGGGCATACCCGATCCTCCTCGCATGGCACTTCGCTCGCATCCACGCACCGCGTCCGTCACGAGTGGCCCAGGACGTGCTCCCGTCTCCGACAGCCGCGTACGCCACCGACGCATCCACGCCCCGGCCCCCTCCCACCCGCGCGGACGCGGACGCGCGGCGCGCCGGCAGGCCTCGGCGGAGTCGCTCCGCAGGCGTGCGGAGATCCTCCTCGCCGAACGGATCAAGGAGCGCGCGGAGCCGGGGACCGGACCACCGGGACGGGAGCCCGAGCCGTCAAGCGGCACCGGACCGCCGTGGACGGCGGACGACTCGGTGCCTGGCACACGCCCCACCTGGCGGGAGCGGACCGCACCCGCGCTGCGGGAGCGGATGCCGCTGTGGCTGCAGGCGCGCTACGGCGTCGAGCGGAAGAGCGTCGTCGCGCTCGGCGTGCTGCTGATCGTCTCGGTGATCCTCGCCGGACAGCACTTCTGGGCGGGCAGGACCCAGCCCGTGAGCGCCCCCGCGGTGGTGAGTCCGGCACCGCACGGTGTGCGGGAGGCACCGGTCGGGACGGAGGCGGCTCTCGGCGCCACTGCCGGAACTCCGGCACCCGTAGCGGGCCCGGCGATCGTGGTGGACGTCAGCGGCAAGGTGCGCAGTCCCGGCATCCAGCGGCTGCCCGCGGGCTCCCGGGTCGCCGACGCGCTGCGGGCGGCCGGCGGGGTACGTCCGGGCGTGAGCGTCGACGGACTCAACCGGGCCCGGCTGCTCGCGGACGGGGAGCAGGTGGTCGTCGGCGTCCCCGTGCCCGCGGCGGGCCCCGTGCCGGGTGCGGCCGGACCCGCGAACACCGCTGCCGGTGCCGCTCCGACGGCCCCGGTCTCCCTCAACACGGCCACCGCCGACCAGCTCGACACCCTGCCCGGCGTCGGTCCCGTGCTGGCCCAGCACATCATCGACTACCGCACCCAGCACGGCGGTTTCCGCTCGCTCGACGAACTCCGCGAGGTCAACGGCATCGGCGACCGCCGCTTCGCCGATCTACGCGACCTCGTACGGCCATGAACGGGACGAGGGGGGTGAACGGGGCGAACGAGCCCAACGAGCGGACCAGGGCGAACGGGGCGAGCGGTGCGGGAGCCGGCGCCCTCACGCCCACCGTCCACCGCGCTCCGGTGCACGCCGCTGCCAGAAGCCGGCTCGGCGCCGCGCATCCCCGGCAGGAAGGGCCGGCCGACCTGCGCCTGCTGCCACCCGCGCTGACCGCCTGGGGAACGGCGGCCGTACTCCTCGACGCCCCGCCCGGGTGGGCCGTGGGGATCGTGACGGTCTGCCTCGTCGCCGGGTGTGCCTTGTTGAGTTCTCGATGGGGCCGGTCGAGCCGGTCGAGCCGGTCGAGCCGGTTGGGTCGGTCAAGCCGGTTGGGTCGGTCAAGCCGGTCAGCTCGGGTGAGCGGGGCGGGTCGGACGGGTCGGGCGGGTCGGATGAGGCAGGGGAGCCGGTTGAGGGCGACCGTCGCCGCCGTTCTGCTCTGTGCCGCCGCGGCAGCCGCCTCCGCCGGTCTGCACGGGGCCGATCTGCGGCGCGGCCCGGTTCCGGACCTGGCCCGCCAGTACGCGCGGGTGACGGCCGACGTGCAGCTCACCGCTGATCCGCGGCTCACCCGCCCCCGGGCCGGCGGGGACGGCGCGGCCCCCGCTGCCGTCCTGGCCGAAGCGGAGGTCCGGCGCCTGGAGGAACGGGACGGCACCGTCATCGCCACCCGTACGCCCGTCCTGGTCATCCTCGACGTGAGCCCGCGCCGCCGCGCGGCCTGGCTCGCTCTCCTGCCCTCCACCCGCGTCCGCGTCTTCGCGCGGGTCGTGCCGGCCTCGGGCGGTGGCGAGCGGATCGCGGCGGTGCTCCGGGTGCGCGGCGCGGGACCGCCGGACGTGGTGGGCGGGCCGTCCCGGACACAGCGGTTCGCGGGCCGGCTGCGCGGTGGGCTGCGGGAGGCGACGGACGGGCTGGACGCCGACGCGCGGGCCCTGCTGCCGGGCTTCGTCGTGGGGGACACCTCACGGGTGCCCGCCGAGTTGGACGAGGCGTTCAGGGCGACCGACCTCACGCACCTGCTCGCCGTCAGCGGCGCCAACTTCACCATCCTGCTCGCCCTGTTCATCGGACCGCCCGGCCTCGCCCAGCGGGCGGAGCGGAGCGGACTCGCGCCCCGCCTCGGCATCCCCCTGCGGGCGACCGCGCTGGCCGGGGGCGCGCTGACCCTCGGCTTCGTGATCGTGTGCCGGCCCGACCCGAGCGTGCTGCGGGCCGCGGCGTGCGGGTCGATCGCGCTGCTGGCCCTCGCGACCGGACGCCGCAGATCCCTCATCCCCGCGCTGGCCACGGCGGTCCTGCTGCTCGTGCTGTACGACCCGTGGCTGGCCCGCAGTTACGGCTTCCTGCTCTCGGTCCTCGCGACCGGCGCCCTGCTCACCCTCGCCCCGCGGTGGAGCGCCGTGCTCCGCGGGCGCCGGGTGCCGCCGCGCCTGGCCGAGGCGCTGGCCGCCGCCGGTGCCGCTCAGGCGGTGTGCGCGCCGGTCGTCGCGGTGCTGTCGGCCCGGGTGAGCCTGGTGGCGGTGCCGTGCAACCTGCTGGCGGAGTTCGCGGTGGCGCCCGCCACGGTGCTGGGGTTCGCCGCGCTGGTGGCCGCGCCGTTGGGGATGCCGGTCGCCGAGGCCTTCGCCTGGTGCGCGAGTTGGCCCGCGGGCTGGATCGCCGGTGTGGCGCGGACGGGGGCGGCGCTGCCCGGTGCCGGAGTGGACTGGCCGGGGAGCTGGACGGGCGCGCTGCTCCTCGCGCTGGCGACGGCGGTCACGGTTGCCGTCGGGCGGCGGGTGCTGCGCCACCCCTGGGTGTGCGGGGCGTGCCTGACGGCGTTCCTGCTGGTCGTGGTGCAGCCGCCGTCCCTGACCAGAGTGGTCACCGGGTGGCCGCCGCCGGGCTGGCGGTTCGCGATGTGCGATGTCGGTCAGGGCGACGCGACCGTGCTCGCGGCGGGCGAGGGGACGGGGGTGGTCGTGGACGCCGGCCCCGACCCGGTGCTCGTCGACCGCTGCCTGACCGCCCTCGGCATCACGCGGATCCCCCTGGTCTTGCTGACCCACTTCCACGCCGACCACGTGGCGGGACTGCCGGGCGTGCTGCGGGGGCGCGCGGTGGGCGCGATCGAGACCACCACCTTCGAGGAACCGGTGGACCAGGTCGGCTTTGTCCGGAGGGAGGCGGCGGCCCGGCGCGTTCCCGTGTCCAGGGCGGTGGCGGGGGAGGAACGGCGTACGGGCGACCTGGCCTGGCGGGTCCTCTGGCCACCACCACCGCCACCACCGGAGAGCGCGCCCGCGCCGTACACGCCAGGGGCGCCCCTGCCCCGGACAACGGGTACGCCCGCGCCGGAGGGGCCGAACGACGCCAGCGTGGCCATGCTCGTACGGTCGGCCGGAGTGACGCTGCTGATGCTCGGCGACCTGGAGCCACCGGCACAGCGGGCGCTGCTGAGATCACCGGCCGGCGCCGGGCTGGCGGCGGTGGACGTCCTCAAGGTCGCCCACCACGGTTCCGCCTACCAGGACCGGGACCTCATACGTGTCGTGTCCCCGCGGCTGGCGCTCGTTCCGGTGGGAGCGGAGAACACCTACGGACATCCGGCACCGAGCACCCTGATGGCGCTGCGGGCCGCCGGAGCGACGGTGCTCCGCACGGACGTGGACGGGGCGATCGCTGTGAGCGGTGCGGGGGAGGAACTGAGGGCGGAGGTGAGGGGTACCTGAGCCGGGACGGCGGGACGGGCTCTGCCCCGGGACGACCCTGTCAGACGTATCGGACAATGTCACCGTGAGCGATGTGAGACATGTCCTGGTGCTGCCTGACCGTGATGCCGCGGAGGAGGTGGCGGAGGCGCTGGCCGAACGTTTCGGGCTGGACGAGGAGCCGCAGCTCGTACGGGACGCTCTGGCCGGAGAGGACGATGCCGAGGACGCGCAGTGGCTCGTGGTGCTGCGTGACGAGAGGGAGCGGCTCGTACCCGCCGAGCTGGACGAGTTCGTGGGGGAGTGGGAGGGGTGGCGCGAAGAGCCGTGACAGGCGCCGGACGGGCACCGGACGGAAGTGGGCCCGAGCCGCGTTGTCGCTGGCGCGTGGGATGCTGTGAGGGATGGCCAGGAAGACTGCGAATGACGACCCTCTCGCCCCCGTCACGGTTGCCGTGGGCCAGGAGGACCTGCTGCTCGACCGTGCCGTGCAGGAGGTGGTGGCGGCCGCGAAGGCCGCCGACGCCGACACGGACGTGCGGGATCTGACCCCGGACCAGTTGCAGCCCGGCACGCTGGCCGAGCTGACGAGTCCGTCGCTCTTCGCGGAGCGCAAGGTCGTGGTCGTGCGGAACGCGCAGGACCTGTCGGCCGACACGGTCAAGGACGTGAAGGCGTACCTCTCCTCGCCCGCCGAGGAGATCACCCTGGTGCTGGCGCACGCGGGCGGGGCCAAGGGGAAGGGCCTGCTGGACGCGGCGCGCAAGGCGGGGGCCCGGGAGGTGGCGTGCGCGAAGATGACGAAGCCGGCCGAGCGGCTGGGCTTTGTCCGGACGGAGTTCCGCACCTTGGGGCGGTCCGCCGCTCCTGAGGCGTGCCAGGCGCTCGTGGACGCGATCGGCAGTGATCTACGCGAGCTGGCGTCCGCGGTGTCGCAGCTCTGCGCGGACGTCGAGGGGACGATCGACGCGGCCGTGGTCGGGCGGTACTACACGGGGCGGGCCGAGGCGTCGAGCTTTGAAGTGGCCGACCGGGCCGTCGAGGGGCGGGCCGCGGAGGCGCTGGAGGCCTTGCGTTGGTCACTGTCGACCGGGGTCGCGCCCGTACTGATCACCAGCGCGCTCGCCCAGGGGGTGCGGGCGATCGGGAAGCTGTCCTCCGCGCGCGGTGGCCGTCCGGCCGACCTGGCGCGGGAGCTGGGGATGCCGCCCTGGAAGATCGACCGGGTGCGGCAGCAGATGCGCGGGTGGACGCCGGACGGGGTCGCGGTCGCCCTGCGGGCGGTCGCCGAGGCCGACGCGGGAGTGAAGGGCGGCGGGGACGACCCCGAGTACGCGCTGGAGAAGGCGGTCGTGACGATCGCGCGGGCGGCGCGGTCGCGACGGGGCTGAGCCCTCGTTCGCTCCCGCAGACGAGACGGTGAGACTCACCCGGAAGCCCGGAAGCCCGGAAGCCCGGAAGGTCGGGAAGCCGGAAGCCCCGGCTCCCGTCCTGGGGAGGACGGGGAGCCGGGGCTCCGGTTGAAGCTCGTGGACCCGTACCCGCGTGGCGAACGCAGGCCGCGTACAGGTCCGGGGTGCCGGTCGGGAGCGGATGAGAGAGGGCCCGCTCTGGGTCCGGCCGGCGGTCAAGTCAGGAGAGCCGGTGAGTCGGAAGGAACGAATCCGTGAAGGAACGAATCCGCGGAATCGGCCGACCCGGCCGCACTCAGTCCTTGCTCAGCCCTTGAGGGAAGCGACCTGGGAAGCCAGCGCCGACTTCTTGTTGGCAGCCTGGTTCTTGTGGATGACGCCCTTGGAGACGGCCTTGTCGAGCTTGCGAGTGGCCTCGCGCAGCGCGACGTTCGCCTTCTCCACGTCACCCGCGGCCGTGGCCTCGCGGGTCTTGCGGATCGCGGTCTTGAGGGAGGACTTCACCGACTTGTTGCGCAGCCGGGCCTTCTCGTTGGTCTTGATCCGCTTGATCTGGGACTTGATGTTCGCCACGAATGAGCCTTTTCAGGTTCAGGCACGGGGCCGCACGCGACCCGTACCGGTGATTTTCTCGGGATGCGTCTCGCGCTGAGAGGGCATGAGACACAGCCCCCCACAGTACCAGCGGCCCAATGAGTGGCCCAAACCGGTCACCGGTCCGCGTCCGTGGGACCATGGAGCCTACGTATCGATCCGACCCGAGCCCGAGACCGCAGAGACTGCGGACGCCTCAAGAATCAGGACCCTGCGTGCCCGCGATCCCCAGCCATGTACCCGAGCCGAGCCGTACCGACCCGGCGCTGATCCGCAATTTCTGCATCATCGCGCACATCGACCACGGCAAGTCGACGCTCGCCGACCGGATGCTCCAGCTGACCGGTGTGGTCGAGCAGCGGCAGATGCGCGCTCAGTACCTCGACCGCATGGACATCGAGCGCGAGCGCGGCATCACGATCAAGTCCCAGGCGGTCCGGCTGCCCTGGGCGCCCACGGACGAGCCGGGCAACACGCACATCCTCAACATGATCGACACCCCGGGGCACGTCGACTTCACCTACGAGGTCTCGCGGTCGCTCGCCGCCTGCGAGGGGACCGTCCTCCTCGTCGACGCCGCCCAGGGCATCGAGGCGCAGACCCTCGCCAACCTGTATCTGGCGATGGAGAACGACCTCAAGATCATCCCGGTGCTCAACAAGATCGACCTGCCGGCCGCGCAGCCGGAGAAGTTCTCCGAGGAGCTCGCCAACCTCATCGGGTGCGACCCGGACGACGTACTCAAGGTGTCCGCCAAGACCGGTCTCGGGGTCGAGGCGCTGCTGGACAAGGTCGTCGCCGAGGTTCCCGCCCCGGTGGGTGTCGCCGACGCCCCCGCGCGCGCGATGATCTTCGACTCGGTGTACGACTCCTACCGCGGTGTCGTGACGTACGTCCGTGTCGTCGACGGGCAGCTCAGCAAGCGCGAGCGCATCCGGATGATGTCCACCGGCGCCACGCACGAGCTGCTGGAGATCGGGACCAACTCGCCCGAGATGCTGGGCGCGGACGGCCTCGGCGTCGGTGAGGTGGGCTACCTGATCACCGGGGTGAAGGACGTCCGCCAGTCCAAGGTCGGCGACACGATCACCCAGCAGAGCAAGGGGGCCACGGAGGCGCTCGGCGGCTACAAGGACCCCAAGCCGATGGTGTTCTCCGGGCTGTACCCGCTGGACGGCTCCGACTACCCGGAGCTGCGCGACGCCCTGGACAAGCTCCAGCTCAACGACGCCGCCCTGGTCTACGAGCCGGAGACCTCCGCAGCCCTCGGCTTCGGCTTCCGCGTCGGCTTCCTCGGCCTGCTGCACCTGGACGTGATCCGCGAGCGCCTCGAGCGCGAGTTCGGGCTCGACCTGATCGCCACCGCCCCCAACGTGGTGTACCGCGTGGTCATGGAGGACGGCAGCGAGCACACGGTCACCAACCCGAGCGAGTTCCCCGAGGGCAAGATCGGGGAGGTGTACGAGCCGGTCGTGCGCGCCACCATCCTGGCGCCGAGCGAGTTCATCGGCTCGATCATGGAGCTGTGCCAGGCCCGGCGCGGCGTGCTGCTCGGCATGGACTACCTCTCCGAGGACCGGGTCGAGATCCGTTACACGCTGCCGCTCGCGGAGATCGTCTTCGACTTCTTCGACCAGCTGAAGTCCAAGACCCGTGGCTACGCCTCGCTCGACTACGAGCCCACCGGCGAGCAGACCTCCAGCCTGGTCAAGGTCGACATCCTGCTGCACGGCGACAAGGTGGACGCGTTCTCCGCGATCACGCACAAGGACGCCGCGTACGCGTACGGCGTGCGGCTCGTCGCCAAGCTGCGCGAGCTGATCCCGCGGCAGGCCTTCGAGGTGCCCATCCAGGCCGCCATCGGCTCCCGTGTCATCGCCCGCGAGACCATCCGCGCCATCCGCAAGGACGTCCTCGCCAAGTGCTACGGCGGTGACATCTCCCGCAAGCGGAAGCTGCTGGAGAAGCAGAAGGAGGGCAAGAAGCGGATGAAGATGGTCGGTTCCGTGGAGGTCCCCCAGGAGGCCTTCATCGCCGTCCTCTCCAGCGACGAGAGCTCGGGCAAGGGCAAGAAGTAGCCGGTCACCGGCCGGTACCAGGTCGCGTTCGACGGGCCCGTCGCGCTTCGGCGCGGCGGGCCCGTCCGCGTACGTGTCGATGGAGGGATCCGCGTGCGCGCCGGTGGAGGGAAGTGACGGGGAAACGAGGGGAAAGTGAGGGTCCTCCGCCCCTTACGCACCGGCCGACAGGCCTCTACCCTGATCACCACCCGATAGTTACTCGCGAGTTAAACAACAGCTTCAATGAGCCAGCCGCACCGTCGCGGGCCCGGAGGATGTCGTGAGCGACACACAGACACTGATCGAGAACCGTCCGCCGTCCGTGGCGGCCCTCTTCCTGGAACGGGTGGCGGCCACACCGGACGCGGAGGCCTACCGTTACCCCGTGCCCTCTCCGTCCGGCCAGGGTCCGGACGACTGGAAGTCGCTGAGCTGGGCGCAGGCCGCGGACCGGGTGCACGCCATCGCGGCCGGGCTGATCGAACTGGGTGTCCAGCCGGAGGAGCGCGTCGCCCTCGCCTCCGCCACCCGTATCGAGTGGATCCTCGCCGACCTCGGCATCATGTGCGCCGGCGGCGCCACCACGACGGTCTATCCGCAGACGAACGCCGACGAAAGCGCGTACATCCTCTCGGACTCCGCGAGCCGGATCCTGATCGCGGAGGACGCGGCACAGCTCGCCAAGGCGCGGGAGAAGCGGGCCGAGCTGCCCGACCTCACCCATGTGGTGGTCATCGACACCGACGGCGCCGACCTCTCCGAGGACTGGGTGCTCTCGCTGGCCGAGCTGGAGCAGCGCGGTGCCGCGTACCTGGAGGAGAACCCCGACCTGATCAAGAAGAAGGTCGGCGCGATCACCTCCACCCAGCTGGCCACCCTCATCTACACCTCGGGCACCACGGGCCGGCCCAAGGGTGTCCGCCTCCCGCACGACAACTGGTCGTACATGGCGAAGGCGATCGCCGCGACCGGCCTGGTCCTCGCCGACGACGTGCAGTACCTGTGGCTGCCGCTCGCACACGTCTTCGGCAAGGTGCTCACCTCCGGCCACATCGAGGTCGGGCACGTCACCGCCGTCGACGGCCGCGTCGACAAGATCATCGAAAACCTGCCGGTCGTGCAGCCGACGTACATGGCGGCCGTGCCGCGCATCTTCGAGAAGGTCTACAACGGGGTCGCGGCCAAGGCACGCGCGGGCGGCGGCGCCAAGTACAAGATCTTCCAGTGGTCCGCCGAGGTGGGCCGGGAGTACGCGAAGGCAGCCCAGGACAACTTCCGCCGCACCGGTACCGCCTCGGCGCCCTTCGGCCTGACCGCCAAGCACAAGGTCGCCGACACCCTCGTCTTCGGCAAGATCCGCGAGGCCTTCGGCGGACGGCTGCGGGCCTGCATCTCCGGGTCGGCCGCCCTGGCGCCCGACATCGGCTACTTCTTCTCCGGCGCCGGCATCCACATCCTGGAGGGCTACGGCCTCACCGAGTCCAGCGCCGCCTCCTTCGTCAACCCGGGCGAGGCGTACCGGACGGGCACGGTCGGCAAGCCGCTGCCCGGCACCGAGGTGCGCATCGCGGACGACGGGGAGGTCCTGCTGCGCGGCCCCGGCATCATGGAGGGCTACCACGAGCTGCCGGAGAAGACCGCGGAGGTGCTGGAGCCGGACGGCTGGTTCCACACCGGGGACATCGGTGAACTGTCCGCGGACGGCTATCTGCGCATCACCGACCGCAAGAAGGACCTGATCAAGACGTCGAGCGGCAAGTACATCGCGCCGGCCGAGGTAGAGGGGCAGTTCAAGGCGGTCTGCCCGTACGTCTCCAACATCCTGGTCCACGGCGCCGACCGGAACTTCTGCACCGCGCTGATCGCCCTCGACGAGGCGGCGATCCTCGGCTGGGCGCAGGAGAACGGGCTCGGTGGCAAGAAGTACGCCGACGTGGTGGCTTCCCCACAGGTCCAGGAGCTGGTGCGGGGTTACGTGGACCAGCTGAACGAGGGGCTGCAGCGCTGGCAGACGATCAGGCAGTTCCGGGTGCTGCCGCGCGACCTGGACATCGAGCACGGGGAGCTGACGCCCAGCCTGAAGCTGAAGCGCCCGGTCGTGGAGCGCGAGTACCGGCACCTGATCGACGAGATGTACGCGGGGGCGCGCGAGGCGTGAACGACGGTGGGCCGGTCAGGGGCACCGCGCCCCTGACCGGCCCACCGTCGTGCCGGCGGAAGACGGCGCACGGCCCAGATCACGGCTGGTGGCCGTGGCGGAACGTGTTGACCAGCACCTGGAACTCCCGGACCTGCGCGCGCATGTCCGCCGGGTCCAGCGGTCCGGCGGCGGCCAGCCGGTCCTCCAGGGCGGTCAGGCGTTCACCGACCTGGGCGAGGTGCTGCTGCTCCTGCGCCAGCATCTTCTCCAGCTGCTGGTTCTTGCGGTGCAGATCGAGGAAGACGGCGACCTTGGCCCGCAGCACCCAGGGGTCGAAGGGTTTGGTCAGGTAGTCGGCCGCCCCTGTGGCGTAGCCGCGGAAGGCATAGCCCTCGTCGGCGTCCGTGCCCGTCAGGAAGATGATGGGCACGTCCTTGGTCTGGTCGAGCCGCTTGATGTTCGCTGCCGTCTCGAAGCCGTCCATGCCCGGCATCCGGATGTCCAGCAGGACCACGGCGAAGCGTCGGCGCAGCAGCGCCTTCATCGCCTCCTCTCCCGAACGCGCCCGCACCAGCGGCTCGTTCAGGGAACGCAGGACGGCTTCCAGGGCGATCAGGTTGTCCTCCATGTCGTCCACGAGGAGGATCCCGGCGCGTTCGCCGGTCGTTGTCACAGTGCTCATGCTGACCGCCTCACTCGGTCGTCGGCGGAAGCGCCGGCTGCTCCGCCGTGCCCGTCCCGGCCACCGCTCCGGGGCAGCCGTCCGGCTCGTCGCCGGCCTCGCCCTGCGGGTCCAGGAGCGCGCAGACGACCGTGAGCAGCTGGTCGACGTCCACCGGCTTCGGTACGTAGTCGTTGGCACCCTGCGCTATCGACTTCTCGCGGTCGCCCGGCATCGCCTTCGCGGTCAGCGCGACGATGGGCAGGTCCGTCCAGCACGGGGTGCGGCGGATGGCGGCGATCGTCTCGTAGCCGTCCATCTCCGGCATCATGATGTCCATCAGGACGATCTCGACGTCCGGGGTGCGCTCCAGGGTCTCGATGCCCTCGCGGCCGTTCTCCGCGTACAGGACGGGCATGCCGACGCGGCCCAGTACGTGGGTGAGCGCGAAGACGTTGCGGATGTCGTCGTCGACGATCAGCACCCGCCGGCCCGGCAGCACGTGGCCCGCACGCCCCGACTTCCAGGTCTCCAGCTTGGTGGGCGTGGGCCAGCTCTCGTCGGGCTCGTGACCGGTGTACGGCTCGGCCGAGAGCTGTTCGGGCACGGTGAACTCACGGTCGACGGAGGACCCGGCGGCCGCGTGCCCGGGGCTGACGACCGGGACGTACAGAGTGAACGTGGAGCCCGCGCCGGGCACGCTCGCGGCGACGATACGGCCCCCCAGCAGCCCGGCGATCTCCCGGCTGATGGAGAGTCCGAGCCCGGTGCCGCCGTACTTGCGGTTCGTGGTGCCGTCGGCCTGCTGGAAGGCCTCGAAGATGACGGGGAGTTTCTCGGGGGCGATGCCGATGCCGGTGTCGGAGACCGCGAAGGCGATCACCTGGTCGGTGTCCTCGCGGGTGTACTGGTGGTCGGGGTCCTGGACGCGGCTGACCCGCAGCTCGACCTTGCCGGCCGCGGTGAACTTGATCGCGTTGGAGAGGAGGTTGCGCAGGATCTGCTGGAGGCGCTGCTCGTCCGAGTACATCTCGCGCGGCACCTCCTCGCCGACCGACACCTCGAAGGCGAGGCCCCGGTCGAGGGTGAGCGGGCGGAACGTGGCGTGGACGTAGTCGAGCAGCTTGATCAGCGGCAGCCGCTTCGGGCGTACGTCCATCCGGCCCGCCTCGATCTTCGACAGGTCGAGGATGTCGTTGATCAGCTGGAGCAGGTCCGAGCCCGAGCGGTGGATCGTGGTCGCGAACTGCACCTCCTGGTCGGAGAGGTTGCCGTCGGGGTTGTCGGAGAGCAGCCGGGCCAGGATGAGCAGCGAGTTCAGCGGGGTGCGCAGCTCGTGCGACATGTTCGCCAGGAACTCCGACTTGTACTGGGAGGAGGTGGCCAGCAGGGCGGCCTTCTCCTCCAGCGCGGCGTTCGAGCGCTGCAGTTCGCCCTGCTGCTTCTGCAGCTCGTCCGACCGCTCCTGGAGCTGCATGGCCAGCCGCTGCGACTCGCTGAGCAGCGACTCCGTACGGGAGTTGGCGATGATCGTGTTGATGGCGACGCCGATCGTGTTCACGAACTGGTCGAAGAACGCCAGGTGCACATCCGAGAAGCGCGAGAACGAGGCCAGCTCGATCACCCCGAGGAGCTTGTCCTCGAAGGGGATCGGGATGATCACGATGGTGGACGGGGAGGCCTCGCCCAGCCCGCTGTTGATCTTGATGTAGTGCGGTGGGGCCTCCTCCACCAGGATCCGCTTCCGCTCGCGCGCCGCCTGCGCCACCAGCCCGTGCACCGGCAGCCCGCCGGTCTCCACGGTCGCGCCCTGCGCCGCGCCGTACCCGGCGATGAAGGCGAGCCCCTTGTGCGGCGAGGGGGTGCGCAGCGCCGCGCGGTCCGTGTCCGGGTCCGCCAGGTAGAAGGCGCCGTACTGGGCGTTGACCAGCGGCGTCAGCTCCCGCAGCAGCAGGTCGGCGACCTCCATCAGGTCCCGGTGGCCCTGCATCAGGGCCGCCAGCCGGGCCAGGTTGGACTCCAGCCAGTCCTTCGCCCGGGTGGTCTCGCGCAGGTTGGACACCATCAGGTTGATGTTGTCCTTCAGCTCGGAGACCTCGCCGCGGGTGTCCACCGTGATCGACCGGGACATGTCGCCCTGGGCCACCGCGGAGGCCACCTCGGCGATGGCGCGGACCTGGGTGGTCAGGTTGGACGCCAGCTCGTTCACGCTCGTCGTCAGGCGCTTCCAGGTGCCGTACACGCCCTCGACCCGGGCCTGGCCGCCGAGCTGGCCCTCCGAGCCCACCTCCCGGGCCACGCGGGTGACCTCGGAGGAGAACGACGACAGGGTGTCCACCATCGTGTTGATGGTCGTCTTCAGCTCCAGGATCTCGCCGCGCGCGTCCACGTCGATCTTCTTGGACAGGTCGCCCTGGGCCACCGCGGTGGCGACCTGGGCGATGTTGCGCACCTGGGAGGTGAGGTTGTCGGCCATGTAGTCGACGTTGTCGGTCAGGTCCCGCCACACCCCGGACACGCCCTGGACCTGGGCGCGCCCGCCGAGCCGGCCGTCGGTACCGACCTCGCGGGCCACCCTCGTCACCTCGTCGGCGAAGGCCCGCAGCTGCTCCACCATCGTGTTGACGGTGTCCTTCAGCTCCAGGATCTCGCCCCGGGCGTCGACCGTGATCTTCTTGGACAGGTCACCGTTGGCGACGGCCGTGGTCACCAGGGCGATGTTGCGCACCTGGGAGGTGAGGTTGTCGGCCATGAAGTTGACGTTGTCGGTGAGGTCCTTCCAGACACCGGACACCCCCCGCACCTCGGCCCGGCCGCCGAGGTTGCCCTCGGTGCCGACCTCGCGGGCGACACGGGTCACCTCGTCGGCGAACGCGGACAGCTGGTCCACCATCGTGTTGATCGTCGACTTCAGCTCCAGGATCTCGCCCTTCGCCTCCACCGTGATCTTCTTGCCGAGGTCGCCCTGGGCCACGGCCGTCGACACGAGCGCGATGTTGCGCACCTGGGAGGTGAGGTTGTCGGCCATGAAGTTGACGTTGTCGGTGAGGTCCTTCCAGACGCCGGACACCCCCCGGACCTGGGCCCGGCCGCCGAGGTTGCCCTCGGTGCCGACCTCGCGGGCCACCCTCGTCACCTCGTCGGCGAACGCGGAGAGCTGGTCCACCATGGTGTTGACGGTGGACTTCAGCTCCAGGATCTCGCCCTGGGCGTCCACCGTGATCTTCTGACTGAGGTCGCCGTTGGCCACGGCCGTGGTGACCTGGGCGATGTTGCGGACCTGCGAGGTGAGGTTCGACGCCATGAAGTTGACGTTGTCGGTGAGGTCCTTCCAGACGCCGGACACCCCGCGGACCATGGCCCGGCCGCCGAGGTTGCCCTCGGTGCCGACCTCGCGGGCGACACGGGTGACCTCGTCGGCGAAGGCGGACAGCTGGTCCACCATCGTGTTCACGGTCAGTTTCAGTTCCAGCAGCTCACCGGTGGCCTCGACCGTCACCGTGCGGGTCAGGTCGCCGCGCGCCACCGCCGTGGTCACCAGGGCGATGTCCCGCACCTGCGCGGTCAGCCGGGACGCCATGGTGTTGACCGCCTCGGTCACGTCCCGCCAACTGCCGGACAGGCCCTGCACCTTGGCGCGCCCACCCAGTCGCCCCTCGGTGCCCACCTCCCGCGCCACCCGGGTCACCTCGCCCGTGAACAGCTGCAGCTGGTCGACCATCTTGTTCACCGCCCGGCCGAGCCGGCGCAGGTCACCGCGGAGCTGCCGGTTGCCGTCGTGCAGGTCGACCCGCTGGGTGAGGTCCCCGCCGGCCACCGCGTCGAGCACGCGCGTGGCGTTCGCCGCGGGGGCCGCCAGGGCGTCCAGGAGCTGGTTCACATCGTCGACGCGGGACGCCCAACTGCCCTGGCCCGGGCTCGCCGACAGCCGCTCGTCGAGCCGCCCGTACCGCACCAACTCCTTCCGGACGCGCTGCACTTCCTCGGTGAAGTGGGTGCTGCGGTCCATGATCTGGTTGAAGACGGCGGTCAGTTCGGCGGGCAGCCCGCCGCCCACGTCCGGGGCCTTCCGGTAGTCCCCGTCCCGCGAGGCGATCATGGCCGCGAGCAGGGGGCGGAGATCGGATGCCCGGATCCATTCGTCTTGGTGACCGTCTTCGAGCATGCGCGTAGCACTGTTCTCACTCATGGTGGCCCACTTCGGTAACTCGGCGCATATGGGCCTGGCCAGTCTGTCACTCTGTCCGTGCCACCCGAGGCTTATTCGTCCGAACTGCTCAGGGAGCCGTACAGTGGGGGCCATTCCGACGCAACGGGACATCACGTCCCGTGCCGCTGATACGCCTGCGCAGCAGGAGGCGGACGCGCGCGCGGAAGCACATGTGCTGCTCACCGGCGGTCCGTTGGCGGCCGGTGCCGCACGCCGCTTCGTCCGCGCGGGCATCGCCGAGTGGGTGCGGCTGGCCCTGCCCGGCGCCGACACCTTCGGCGAGAGCCTCGTCCACGACGTCCTCATCGTGGTCAGCGAACTGGTCACCAACGCGGTCGTGCACGCCGGCACGGACGTCGAGTTGCTGTGCCGCCTGGAGGGTGCCGGACACTCCGCCGGAACACCCGCCGGCATCGTCGTCGAGGTCTCCGACCACCACCCCGCGCGCCCCGTTCGGGACGAGGGCGCCAACCGCCCCTATTCCGCGGCGCCCTACGGCCTGGACCGCCAGCACGGCGGGGCGGAGTACGGACGCGGGCTGCGGCTGGTGTCCGCGCTCTCCGACGCCTGGGGCATCACCTACCGCACCGGCGTGAAGACCGTCTGGGCGCGGCTGCCCGTCGACCGGCCCCTGACCGTCGAGGAGGGCACCGAGGCGTACGACGACGCCCACCCGGACCACGGTGAGGGCCTCGCCGAGACCCTCACCCCCTGGCCCGGGAGGAACGTGGAACGCGACCAGGGGTGGCTCAACCACGGCGCCCTCTCCTTCCTCGCGGAGGCCTCCGACCTGCTCGCCGGGCAGCTCGACGAGGACCTCGTCGCCGCGCTCGCCGGACAGCTCCTGGTGCCGCGGCTGGCGGACTGGTGCGCGGTGTGGCTGGAGGACGAGGGCATGGGCTGGCGCGGCACCGAGGGGATCAGCGTCACCGGACCCCGCCTCGCCCGGGTCTGGCACGTCAGCGAGAACCGCATCGAGGAGCTGCGCCGGGCGCTGGAGAAGGACCCGCCCCGGCTGCCGGACTCGGTGCGCTCGCGCGCGGTACCGGTGCCCTGGCCGGCCGACGCCCTGAGCGAGCGGGACGCCGCCGGCGCCGCGTTCGCGTACCGGCTGATCGCGGGCGGCCGGCCGCTCGGCACGCTGGTCATCGGGCGGGCCGGGATCCCCCGGTTCCCCGACGAGGTCACCGGGCTCGTCGAGGACCTCAGCCGCCGGGTGGCGCTCGCGATCGGCGCCGCCCGCCAGTACGCCCGGCAGGCCACCATCAGCCGGGTCCTGCAGCGCGGGCTGCTGCCCGGCGCGGTCGCCGAGATCCCCGGGATGCAGAGCGCGCTCGTCTACGAGCCGTGCGACCAGGGCGGACCCAGCGGCGACTTCTACGACGTGTTCCCCGCGGGCGACGGACGCTGGTGCTTCGCCCTCGGCGACGTCCAGGGCAAGGGGCCCGAGGCCGCCGTCGTCATCGGGCTCGCCCGGCCCTGGCTGCGGCTGCTCGCCCGCGAGGGCTACCAGGTCGGCGAGGTGCTGGACCGCCTCAACCAGCTGCTCCTCGACGACGCGACCGAGGCGGCGGACGCGGCCGCGCGGGCCCTGGTGAAGGCCGGCGGCACCGGGCTCGGCGCCGACGAGGGCCCGCAGACCCGCTTCCTGTCGCTGCTCTACGGCGAGCTGGTGCCCTTCGGCGGCGGCGTCCGCTGCACCCTCGCCTCCGCGGGCCACCCGCTGCCGCTGCTCCTCGGACCCGACGGCGGTGTGTGTATCGCCGCCGAGCCGCAGACCCTGCTCGGGGTGATCGAGGACAACGCGTACACCTCGGAGCGCTTCGACATGCGCCCCGGCGACACCCTGCTGTGCGTGACCGACGGGGTGACCGAGCGGCGCTCGGGACCGGACCTGTTCGACGACGCGGACGGACTGGCGACGGTCCTGTCCGCCTGCGCCGGACTGAGCGCCGACCTCGTCGCCGAGCGGATCAGGAGACTGGTGCACGAGTTCGGCGAGGGCCCGCCGGAGGACGACCTGGCGCTGCTGGTACTGCGGGCGGACTGAGGGCCCGAGGGCCGCGCCCACGGAGGGGAGGGGTACGCGCGCGGGTGCGGGACAATGGAACGCATGCCTTCCGCACTCCCCGACGGTGAGCCCGTCCCCGACGACGGCTCGCTGCCCGCGCACGCCCTGACCGGGGCCGCTGCGCGCCCCCTCGGGTTCTACCTGCACGTCCCGTACTGCGCGACCCGCTGCGGCTACTGCGACTTCAACACGTACACCGCCACCGAGCTGCGCGGCACCGGCGGCGTCCTCGCCTCCCGGGACAACTACGCCGAGACCCTGGTCGAGGAGGTCCGCCTCGCCCGCAAGGTCCTCGGCGACGACCCGCGCCCGGTGCGCACCGTCTTCGTCGGCGGCGGCACGCCCACCCTGCTGCCCGCCGGGGACCTGGTGCGGATGCTGGGGGCGATCCGGGACGAGTTCGGGCTCGCGGACGACGCCGAGGTGACCACCGAGGCGAATCCGGAGTCGGTGGACCCCGCGTATCTGGCCACCCTCCGCGAGGGCGGCTTCAACCGGATCTCCTTCGGCATGCAGAGCGCCCGCCCGCACGTCCTGCAGATCCTGGACCGCACGCACACCCCCGGCCGCCCCGAGGCCTGTGTCGCCGAGGCCCGCGCGGCCGGCTTCGACCACGTCAACCTCGACCTCATCTACGGCACCCCGGGCGAGTCGGACGACGACTGGCGGGCCTCCCTGGACGCGGCGGTCTCGGCGGGACCCGACCACGTGTCGGCGTACGCGCTGATCGTCGAGGAGGGCACCCAGCTGGCCCGGCGCATCCGCCGGGGCGAGGTCCCCATGACCGACGACGACGTCCACGCGGACCGCTACCTGATCGCCGACGAGACCCTCGCCGCGGCCGGCTACCACTGGTACGAGGTCTCGAACTGGGCCACCACCGAGGCGGGCCGCTGCCTCCACAACGAGCTGTACTGGCGCGGCGCCGACTGGTGGGGCGCGGGCCCCGGCGCCCACAGCCACGTCGGCGGGGTGCGCTGGTGGAACGCCAAGCACCCCGGCGCGTACGCGGCGGCGCTGGCGGCCGGGAGATCACCGGGCGCCGGACGTGAACTGCTCTCCGACGAGGACCGCCGGGTGGAGCGCATCCTGCTGGAGCTGCGGCTGCTGGACGGGTGCCCGCTGTCGCTGCTGCGCGAGGACGGGCTCGCCGCGTCCCGGCGCCACCTGGCGGACGGGCTGCTGGAGCCCGGGCCGTACGGGGAGGGGCGCGCCGTGCTGACCCTGCGCGGGCGACTGCTGGCGGACGCGGTGGTCAGGGACCTGGTGGACTGAGACCCGGGCGCCCGCACGGCCCCGCCGTCACTCCGGGGCCGTGACGAAGTCGATCAGCTCTTCGACGCGGCCGAGGAGCTCCGGCTCCAGGTCCTTGTACGACCGCACCCGCGACAGGATGTGCTGCCACGCCGCCCCCGTGTTCTCCGGCCAGCCCAGCGCCCGGCACACGCCCGTCTTCCAGTCCTGCCCGCGCGGCACCCGCGGCCACGCCTCGATACCCAGGGAGGACGGCTTCACCGCCTCCCAGACGTCGATGTACGGGTGGCCCACCACGAGGGCGTGCTCGCTGGTGACCGACTCGGCGATGCGCCACTCCTTGCTGCCGGGGACCAGGTGGTCGACCAGGACCCCGAGGCGCGCGTCCGGGCCGGGCGCGAACTCCTCGACGACCGACGGCAGGTCGTCCACACCCTCCAGGTACTCGACCACCACGCCCTCGATGCGCAGGTCGTCGCCCCACACCTTCTCGACCAGCTCGGCGTCGTGCCGGCCCTCCACGTAGATGCGCCCGGCACGGGCCACGCGCGCGCGTGCGCCCGGAACGGCCACCGAACCGGATGCCGTGTGCGAGGGGCGGGCCGGCGCCGCGGCGGGGCGTACGAGGGTGACCACCCGCCCCTCCAGCAGGAACCCGCGCGGTTCCAGCGGGAAGACCCGGTGCTTGCCGAAACGGTCCTCCAGGGTGACCGTGCCCGCCTCGCAGCCGATCACCGCGCCGCAGAAACCGGTACCGGGCTCCTCGACCACGAGCCCCGGCTCCGCGGGCACCTCGGGCACGGGCTGCGACTTCTTCCAAGGAGGGGTCAAGTCCGGCGTGTACTGGCGAAGGCGCGGGCCCGAAGGGCCCTCACCGGAAGGGCGGTGGTGGGAGACGGGTGGGCGCATTCGAGTGACGATAGGAGAAAAGCGCGCCCCGTGGTGCCCGACCGGCTACGACACGCCGAAGCGGGCCGCCAGCGCGTCCCGCTGGGCCCGTACGAACGCGGCGTCCACCACCGCACCGTGCCCGGGCACGTACCGCGCGTCCTCCCCGCCCAGCGCCAGCAGCCGGTCCAGCGCGGCCGGCCACCGCGCGGGGACGGCGTCCGGACCCGCCTGGGGCTCGCCCGACTCCTCCACCAGGTCGCCGCAGAACACGGTCGCCGGGGTGCCGGGCACATCCGTGACCAGCACCGCCAGGTCGTGCGCCGTGTGCCCCGGGCCCACGTCCGCCAGCAGTGCCCGCACCCCGCCGCCCAGGTCCAGCGTCCGTTCCCCGGCGATCAGCCGGCCGGGCCGGACGAGGCGGTCCACGGCCCCGTCCGCCTCCCCCGCGTCCAGGCCGTTGCGCACGGCGTCGGCGCGCAGCTCCGCGCCCCCGGTGGCGAGCACCGTGTCCAGTC
This sequence comes from Streptomyces sp. CRN 30, assembly GCF_034105845.1. Classification (NCBI taxonomy): domain Bacteria; kingdom Bacillati; phylum Actinomycetota; class Actinomycetes; order Kitasatosporales; family Streptomycetaceae; genus Streptomyces; species Streptomyces sp. CRN 30. Next base: position 54,712 of record NZ_JAVRHI010000508.1, read on the forward strand.
CCGCGGCGCCGATGACCTCGGCGCCGGCGAGGGCCGCCGCGCCGAGGACGTGGTCGAAGTGGGCATGGGTCAGCGCGAGATGCGTCACACCGCGGCCACCGCCGAGCAGTCCCCGCGCCTGCGCACGCAACCGCGCGCCCTCCCGCAGGCTCGACCCCGCGTCGATCAGCAGGGCGGAGTCCGCCCCGGCGACCAGTCCGACCGTGCAGTCCCACACCGGGAGGCGGCAGCGCCCCACGCGCGGGGCGAGTTGCTCCCACCCCGCCCCTTCCCAAGCGACCGTCATACGCCGACGCTAACGGCAGCGGAACTCGCCGGTGCGCGCGGTACGACATGGCGGGACACGTCCGTACACGTCGGCACGACATCGCGCGGCCGCCCTTGCCGGGGTCGTACCCGACCGCCGTACACTGATAGGAATGCTGGCACTCGCCCGCGGTGAGTGCCAAGAGGGAGAAGTCGCGGGACGGACGGACGATCTGGAGGTGTGCGCGGTGCTCAGTGAACGCAGGCTCGAAGTGCTGCGCGCCATCGTCCAGGACTACGTCGGCACCGAGGAGCCGGTGGGCTCCAAGGCGCTCACCGAGCGGCACAAGCTCGGTGTCTCCCCGGCCACGGTCCGCAACGACATGGCGGCCCTCGAGGAGGAGGGGTTCATCGCCCAGCCGCACACCAGTGCCGGGCGGATCCCCACCGACAAGGGGTACCGCCTCTTCGTGGACAAGCTGGCCGCTGTCAAGCCGCTCAGTTCCCCCGAGCGCCGCGCCATCCACAACTTCCTCGAGGGCGCCGTCGACCTGGACGACGTGGTCGCGCGGACCGTGCGGCTGCTCGCGCAGCTCACCCGGCAGGTCGCCGTCGTGCAGTACCCCTCGCTCACGCGGTCCACGGTGCGGCACGTGGAGCTGCTGTCGCTGGCCCCCGCGCGCGTGATGCTCGTGCTGATCACGGACACGGGCCGGGTGGAGCAGCGGATGGTCGACTGCCCCGCGCCGTTCGGAGAAACGTCACTCGCGGATCTGCGTGCCCGGCTCAACAGCCGGGTCGCGGGCCGCCGTTTCGCGGATGTGCCTCCCTTGGTGCAGGATCTCCCGGAGGCGTTCGAGGCCGAGGACCGAGGTACGGTCTCGACCGTGCTCTCCACCCTGCTGGAGACACTCGTCGAGGAGACCGAGGAGCGGCTGATGATCGGCGGCACCGCCAATCTGACCCGCTTCGGGCACGACTTCCCGCTCACCATCCGCCCGGTGCTGGAGGCGCTGGAGGAGCAGGTGGTGCTGCTGAGGCTGCTCGGTGAGGCGGCGGATCCGGGCATGACCGTACGGATCGGTCACGAGAACGCCCATGAGGGACTCAACTCCACGTCCGTGGTCTCGGTGGGCTACGGTTCGGGCGGCGAGGCAGTAGCAAAACTCGGCGTGGTCGGACCGACCCGCATGGACTATCCGGGAACGATGGGAGCAGTACGAGCGGTGGCACGTTACGTCGGACAGATCCTGGCGGAGTCGTAAGTGGCCACGGACTACTACGCCGTGCTCGGCGTGCGCCGCGACGCTTCCCAGGACGAGATCAAGAAGGCGTTCCGCAGACTCGCGCGCGAGCTGCACCCGGACGTCAACCCCGATCCGAAGACCCAGGAGCGGTTCAAGGAGATCAACGCCGCCTACGAGGTGCTCTCGGACCCGCAGAAGAAGCAGGTCTACGACCTCGGCGGCGACCCGCTGTCCCAGGCGGGCGGGGCCGGGGGAGCGGGCGGCTTCGGCGCCGGCGGCTTCGGCAACTTCTCGGACATCATGGACGCCTTCTTCGGTACGGCGTCCCAGCGCGGCCCGCGCTCGCGCACCCGGCGCGGCCAGGACGCGATGATCCGCCTGGAGATCGAGCTCGACGAGGCGGCCTTCGGTACGACCAAGGACATCCAGGTCGACACCGCGACCGTCTGCGCCACGTGCAACGGCGAGGGCGCGGCCCCGGGCACGTCCGCCCAGACCTGTGACATGTGCCGCGGCCGCGGCGAGGTCTCCCAGGTCACCCGGTCCTTCCTGGGCCAGGTCATGACCTCCCGGCCCTGCCCGCAGTGCCAGGGCTTCGGCACCGTCGTGCCGAACCCGTGCCCCGAGTGCGCGGGCGACGGCCGGGTGCGGTCCCGCCGCACGCTCACGGTCAAGATCCCGGCCGGTGTCGACAACGGCACCCGCATCCAGCTCGCGGGCGAGGGCGAGGTCGGCCCCGGCGGCGGCCCCGCCGGTGACCTGTACGTCGAGATCCACGAGCTGCCGCACGCGGTCTTCCAGCGGCGCGGCGACGACCTGCACTGCACGGTCACCATCCCGATGACCGCGGCGGCCCTCGGCACCAAGGTCCCGCTGGAGACGCTCGACGGCATGGAGGAGGTCGACATCCGCCCGGGCACCCAGTCCGGCCAGTCGATCCCGCTGCACGGGCGCGGCGTGACCCATCTGCGGGGCGGCGGCCGCGGTGACCTCATCGTGCACGTCGAGGTGACGACGCCCACCAAGCTCGACCCCGAGCAGGAGCGCCTGCTGCGCGAACTGTCGAAGCTGCGCGGCGAGGAGCGGCCCACGGGGCAGTTCCAGCCCGGTCAGCAGGGACTGTTCTCGCGGCTGAAGGACGCGTTCAACGGGCGGTGAGGGCTGTGCCCGCTCCCGTGCCCACCCGGGGCGCGGGGCGTACGCCGGATTCGGGCGTCATGCGGGGACGTGGCACGATGCGCTCATGTCCTTGGCTCTGAGCGATCTCCTCCCGTACCCGATCGTGCAGGCTCCCATGGCGGGCGGCGTCTCCGTGCCGCGGCTCGCCGCCGCCGTGTCCGAGGCCGGCGGGCTCGGGTTCCTCGCCGCCGGGTACAAGACCGCCGACGGCATGTACCAGGAGATCAAGCAGCTGCGGGGACTGACGGCCCGCCCCTTCGGGGTGAACGTCTTCATGCCCCGGCACACGGACCACGCCGACCCCGCCGCCGTCGAGGTCTACGCCGAGCAGCTCGCCGGCGAGTCCGCCTGGTACGGGACCGAGCTGGGCGACCCGCACTGCGGCGGACACGACGACGGCTACGACGCCAAGCTCGCCGTCCTGCTCGAGGACCCGGTGCCGGCCGTCTCCTTCCACTTCGGCTGCCCGGCCCCCGAGGTGGTCGAGGCCCTCGCCGCCAAGGGGACCGTCACCCTCGTCACCGCCACCACGGCCGACGAGGCGCGGGCCGTGGAGCTCTCCGGCGCCCACGCGGTGATCGTCCAGGGGATCGAGGCCGGCGGCCACCAGGGCACCCACCGCGACGACGCCGAACGGGACGGCGCCGGCGTCGGGCTGCTCACCCTGCTCGCCCAGGTCCGCGAAGCGGTGGCGCTGCCGGTCGTCGCGGCCGGCGGTCTCGTGCGGGGCGGCCAGATCGCCGCGGTCCTCGCGGCCGGGGCGAGCGCCGCCCAGCTCGGCACGGCGTTCCTCGCCACCCCCGAGTCCGGGGCCCACGAACTCCACAAGCGGGCGCTGACCGACCCCGTGTTCGCCCGTACGGAGCTGACGCGCGCGTTCACCGGGCGCCCGGCCCGCGCCCTGCTCAACCGCTTCGCGCGCGAGCACGGCCCGTACGCCCCCGCCGCCTACCCCGAGCTCCACCACCTCACCTCCGGGCTGCGCAGGGCGGCGGCCGCGGCGGGTGACGCGCAGGGCATGGCGCTGTGGGCGGGGCAGGGGCACCGGCTGGCGCGGGAGCTGCCCGCGGGGGAGCTGGTGGAGGTACTGATGCGTGAACTGACCGCGGCGGCGACAGCGTTGTCGGGACGTGCGGACGACACTGTGGGAGGAGGCGCCCGATGACCGCACCGGTGTTCGTGGCGGACCGACTGGACGGCGTGGGGCCGGAGTTCGTGCTCGACGGCCCCGAGGGACGGCACGCGGTGTCCGTGAAGCGGCTGCGGCCCGGTGAGGCCGTGGTCCTCACGGACGGGCGCGGGCGCTGGGCGGACGGCGTGGTGGCGGCGGCCGAGGGCAAGGACCGCTTGGTGGTGGATCTGCGCGCCGTGCACGAGGAGGCCCCGGCGGCCCCCCGCATCACGGTCGTCCAGGCGCTGCCCAAGGGCGACCGGGGCGAGCTGGCCGTCGAGACGATGACCGAGGTCGGCGTGGACGCGATCGTTCCGTGGGCCGCCTCGCGCTGCGTCACGCAGTGGAAGGGCGAGCGCGGGGCGAAGGCGCTCGCCAAGTGGCGGACGACGGCGCGGGAGGCCGGGAAGCAGTCCCGCCGGGTGCGCTTCCCGGAGGTGGCGGACGACGCGAGCACCGGACAGGTTGCGGCACTTCTCGCCAGAGCGGATTTCGCGGCCGTCCTGCACGAGAGCGGCGACACTCCGCTCGCCACCGCACAGCTCCCCGCGGAGGGGGACATCGTGCTGGTCGTGGGCCCCGAAGGGGGCATCTCCCCGCAGGAGCTGACGCTGTTCGCGGAGGCGGGGGCGGGCGTCTACCGGCTCGGGCCCAGCGTCCTGCGCACCTCGACCGCCGGAACCGCCGCGTCCGCGCTGCTGCTGGGCCGCACCGGCCGCTGGTCCTGAGCGGTCACGGGCGGTCCTGTCGTGGTCCGGCCGCGGTCCGGCGCGCATTCCGGTTCGGTCGCGGGAGTGACCGCTGAGGCGGGACCGTCCGTCCGTGAGCCGCTTCCCGTCCGGGACGGGAGGAAGCGGTCGAGGCGGAGGAGGCAGTCCGGGAGGGCGGAGCGTGGCCGCTTGCCGTCTGTCGCCGGGAGCGGTGCGGTGGGACGCTGCTGTGCATGGGTATGGGGGCATTGAGGCATGAATGGCACCGCTTGGGCGGGCGTCGGATGCTGCTGGGGATCGGTCTCGGGGTGGGAGCCGTCATGGGTGTCGCCGCGTGCGACCCCAACGGCATGAACACCGCCAACGTGTCCTACACGACCGAGCGCACCGCGACCCGGACGCTGGAGCGGCAGGGCCACAACGTGCAGTGGATGACCTGCACCTCGTCCTACGACAGGAAGAACGACAACCGGTACGACGACCCGAACGACAACAACTCGAACAACAACAACTCGAACAACAACCAGTACGGCACGCGGGCGAACCAGCGGTACGACGATCCGCAGGGCAACTACAGCAGCGTGCAGCACGTCGACTGCAAGGGCGAGACCACCGACGGGGAGCGGATCCGCATCTACGGGATGGTCGACCGCGAGATCGACGGCAGGTGCGTACGCGGTGATCTGACGGCCGACGTCGGGGACCGGCAGGTGTTCCGCGCGGACGTACTGGGCGAGTGCGACACCAGGGACGACGACGGCTGGCGGACGCCGCCCGCGCACGACGACGGCGACCGCAACGACAACGGCGACGATCACAACGGCGACGACCACGAGCACGGCGACGAACCCTGCCCCGACGTCACCAAGACCGTCTGGTGCAAGTCGCACGAGGACGAGTGCGTCTCCGCTCACAAGTGAGGGGCGGCACCGCACCGGGAACGGCAGGCGGGCGGGCACTGATCGCGGAACACCCTCTCCCGGGAACGCCGGACGCTGCCTAGAGTGACCGGGTGACACGACCCGCAGCCACCGCAGCCACCGCTTCCCGGGCGTCTTCGGCGCCCTCGGTCTCCCCGGCGTACCTCCGGTACCCGCATCTGCACGGCGAGTCGGTCGCCTTCACCGCCGAGGACGACGTGTGGGTGGCCCCCCTCGGCGGTGGCCGCGCCTGGCGGGTCAGCGCCGACCGGGTGCCGGTCGACCACCCGCGCATCTCCCCCGACGGGACCGCCCTCGCCTGGACGTCCACCCGTGACGGGGCGCCCGAGGTGCACGTCGCGCCCGTCGACGGCGGACCTTCCGAGCGCCTGACGTACTGGGGCTGCCGGCGGACCCAGGTGCGCGGCTGGACCCCCGACGGGCAGGTCCTTGCGCTCAGTGCCCAGGGCCGGGCGAGCCTGCGCCGCAGTTGGGCGCGTGCCGTTCCGCTGGACGGCGGCCCGGCGGCCACCCTGCCGTACGGGCCCGTCGGCGACGTCGCGTACGGTCCGCGCACCGTGCTGCTGTCCGCGCCCATGGGCCGCGAGGCCGCCTGGTGGAAGCGGTACCGGGGCGGCACGGCGGGCAAGCTGTGGATCGAGCGGGGTGCCGACGGCGAGGAGGGCACCGGGGAGTTCGTCCGGCTGCACGAGGGGCTGGACGGGAACATCGAGTACCCCCTCTGGGTGGGGGACCGTATCGCCTTCCTCTCCGACCACGAGGGCGTGGGCGCCCTGTACTCCTCGCTCGCGGACGGCTCGGACCTGCGCCGGCACACGCCCCATGGGGGCACCTCCCGCTCGAGCGGAGTCGAGAGTGGGGGATCGTTCTACGCCCGCCACGCCGCGACCGACGGCACCCGCGTCGTGTACGCGTCCGCCGGCGAGCTGTGGCTCCTCGACGACCTGGACGGTGCCGAGCCCCGGCGGCTGGACATCCGGCTCGGCGGACAGCGCGTCGACCTCCGGCCGTACGCCGTGAACGCGGGCCGGTGGCTGCAGTCCGCCTCGCCCGACCACACCGGCCGGGGCAGCGCCGTCTCGGTGCGCGGCGCCGTCCACTGGGTCACCCACCGCGCAGGGCCCGCGCGCGCCCTCGCCGCCGAGCACGGGGTCCGCGCCCGGCTGCCCCGCACCTTCCGCGCGGAGGGCGAGGAGTGGGCGGTGTGGGTGACGGACGCGGAGGGCGACGACGCGCTGGAGTTCGCCCCGGCGACCGGGGTCGCGCCCGGCGCCACCCCGCGCCGGCT